>DASSSM010000299.1:0-27821 GCA_035708425.1 Pseudolabrys sp. | reverse complement strand
TTGAAGAACAAAGTTCCAAAAATCGGCGTTGCCTCTTCGGGGACTGAGGAGGCTAGGTTGCAGGAGTCGGAAAAATTCAGGAAATACGCGGTGGAATGTATTCGCATCGCGAGCCAAATGAGCGGAAAGGACCGGCAAGCCTTGCTGGAAATTGCCGACGCCTGGGAAACGCGCGCGCAGGATGCGGAAAAAAAGGAAAAGGGCCTCCGCCGTTGACCAATTTGTACCCGGCGTAGTCATCAGCCGGGTTGCTTTCTCACCGACGTCTCACATCGATGCGCGCCCGCGAGGTCTGACGCGGTCCGCTTTTGGCGCTGGCCGGTCGGCTGTCTGCAGGCGGTCCACGAGTTGCTGCAGCGCATGCGCCAGCCTTTCGGTCTGATCAGGTGGCCTGATCGGCACAGGCGCGGAAGGTTTCGCGACGCGCGGCCGCGGCATCAGGCCAACGCGCGGTGTCGGCGTATTCAGGGCGACTACACGTGGCCGTGGTGGCGGCCGGAAGTTGACGGCCTTGCGCCTGCGGCGGCGCTCGACAAAGTGCAGGGCAGGACCGGCTATCGCAAGTGCCGCGAACATGATCATCAGCAGAGCAAAAGTGTGATCGATGTGGGCATTTGCAGGGATCGGGGGCTCGGGGCGCGCTTGTGCAGGTTGACGACGCTGTTGCTCTCTTGCGCGCTGTGCCGACGGTGCGTTGCCGTCCGCGTTCGCGGCAGGACGGTTCGGGACGGCGGCGGGAGGATCGATCACTCTCTCGGGCACTGCACTGCCGGATGTGGCGACCGCTGCGGCGCCCTCCGATTGCGTCTGCGCCGCAGATTTTTGCTGCGTCACAGGTTGAACAAAAGGAATCGGCTCCGGCAATCTCTGCACATTGAGCCATGGGATGGGCGCCGCCGCAGGAGCCGTATTCTTCTTAAGCTGCGCCTCTGCCGCGGGTGCGGTCGGCTGTGTCGGCGCCGGAATTGCGTTGGACGAATTCGGCTCCGTTTGCCGTGACGTTTTCTGGACGCGGCCGGTCTCCGCTCGCAAGTACCAGCATTGGCGGCCGTTGTTCGCGTGGTCGATGCGGTAGTACCAGTGCTGGCCTTGCGGCGTTGGTCCCGTTTGGCTCTGCCAAACAGTCGTCGGCGGCACTGCGCGCAGACGAACCGGTGATCAAGACGAGCGCAAGAAAACCCGATGCCAGAACCGTCCTGGTTCCTCGCATGTGTCCCCCCTTCACTTTGTACAAAGAAACGCAAAATGGGATTCAAAACGAGAGAGGCTGATTGGAATTTGCGATTGGGGCCGCAATGCGTTGCAAATTCGGCAATGCACTTTCCGCGTCCGTCAATCGCTCGCCGGTGGTAGCGTGATGCGCCGGCGCGAGCACCGGTATCTTTTCACCGCGATGTTGCCGCCGACCTGCCGCGGTGTGCGTCTTATTGAGCGCGGCCGACATATTCCACTTTGACCTTGCTCAGACCATCGTCGTAGAAGCCGAGCTCCTTTGCCGTTTTTGCCGACACATCGATGACGCGGCCGTCGACAAAAGGCCCGCGATCGTTGACGCGGACGACGACCGAGCGCTGATTGCCGAGATTGGTTATCCGCACATTGCTCGGCAGCGGCAGCGACGGATGCGCCGCCGAAAACGAGTTCATGTCGAATGTCTCACCATTGGCGGTTCGCCGCCCGTGGAAGTCTTCGCCGTACCAGGAAGCCACGCCGACGGCGGTATAGTTGGCCGTCTTTTCTGCAATTACCTTTTCCACGGCATGTTCCCGCGCAACTTTCACGGTGCGTTTGCGAACAATGCTCTCGCTTTTCGGCGCGATCTCGCCGGTTGCGGCGATCCGCGGTGAGGAGGCTGCGTGCTTGCGATTAGTGCGGCTTGCGACCGTGTCGTCGGTCGTGCAGTTCGCAAGCATGAGAGAAGCGGCGCCCAATACGACCAGGCGCGACATCTGTTTGCGGTTGGGATTAGCCGGGATTTTCACGAGACGCCCCCGCTGCGAAACGGTCGCAGAGCCGCCCCCGACCCCCGACGATGAGGCTAGCGCTCCCTGATGTAGGGCGGCGGTGCGCTGGTAGAGATCAGTCGGAATTCACAGAATTGTCGCGCGGTGAGGCTTTTATGCATCACTCGCGAACGAGTTTGAATCAATTCGCGCTATCGGCCGAGGACCAGGCACCAGTAATGCCCGGACGACGCCAATCCGTATTTACGGACGTCGGGCAGCAGCATGTTTTGGCGGTGGCCGGACGATCCCGCCCACAAAGCAATGGCGCAGCTTTCGCTGGCGCATCCCGCCGCCACATTTTCGGCGCGGGCACCGGCTCTGCCGCGCTCGGTATAAAATCCGGAATGATCGATCGTCCGGCGCATCGCCATGCTTTGGGCATGGCGACGCGCCATCGCCTGCAATGAACCGCTGCGCTGCAGCGCCGGCAGCCCGTGCGCGTGGCGGAATGAATTGAGCGTTTCGGAAAAAGCCGGCGAGCCGCAGCACGCAAGCGCGACGAGCGTGAGCAGGATGCGCAACATGGCTTGTCGCTCGCCGGCAGAAATTATTTCGCTGCGACGATCTTCTGCCGCTGCTCTCCGAGTTTCGCGATTCCGAGCGTGACGACGTCGCCGGGCTTCAGGAACACCGGAGCAGGCTTCATGCCGAGCGCAACGCCAGGCGGCGTGCCGGTGATGATGATATCGCCCGGCTCCATTACGAAGAACTGCGAGCAATACCAGACGAGATGTTCGCAGCCGAAGATCATCGTACGCGTGTTGCCACGCTGACGGCGCTCGCCGTTCACGTCGAGCCACATGTCCAGGTTCTGCGGATCTTTGATTTCATCCTTGGTGACGAACCACGGTCCGATCGGGCCGAAGGTTTCGCAGCCTTTGCCCTTGTCCCATTGACCGCCCGAACGCTCGATCTGGAATACGCGCTCCGATACATCGTTCGAGAGGAAATAGCCGGCGATCGCGTCCTTTGCCTTGTCCTTGGCGAGATAGCGTGCGCGCTTGCCGATGACGATGCCGAGCTCAACCTCGTAGTCCAGCTTGCCGGATTCGCGCGGGGTGATCGTGTCGTCATTCGGGCCGCAGATGCAGCTCGTGACCTTGTTGAAGATGATGGGCTCCTTTGGGATCGGCATGCCGGCTTCTGCTGCGTGGTCGGAATAGTTGAGACCGATGGCGATAAAGTTTTTTACATTGCCGATGCAGGGGCCGAGCCGCGGTTTACCGGAGACAGGCTTCATCCGCTTCAGGTTCGCTTTCTTGATTTTGGCAAGTCCGCCCGAGGCCAGCATCGCACCGTCGATGTCCTTCACGATCCGCGAGAGATCGCGAATTTTTCCATCGTCACCGATGATGCCGGGTTTCTCGCGGCCGGGCGCGCCATAACGGACGAGCTTCATTTTCAGATGTCTCCTTTGGGGCGTTTGTTTTTGAGTTTTGACAGGCAGGTTGGCGCCATCATGCATGGCGGCATGTCGGGGGCAACCCTCCATTGCAGCCCGCGCATGCATCCGAACCGGGGAAAATCTACGTTGGATCAGAGGCTTTGCCGGGAGGTCCGCCATGGTTAGCGGTTTCTAAAACTTTTAGCGGTCTTTTGATCATCCTTTTCACTGCCTGATATGGAGACGGACCTAGCGTGCAATTGGCCGTTTCCGTCAGACGTCGAAGGCCATGGCGAGGCCGCGCGAGCGGCGCGGATGCCAACTGACGACGGAGGCAGCAATGGAAGAAAGGCGAAAAGTACAGCGCGGGCGCACGCTCAAGGCCGGAAGCATCAGCTTTAACCGGGCCGGCGGCATCGATTGCCGGGTGCGCAATATGTCGTCGATCGGTGCCTGTCTCGAGGTGAGCAGCCAGGTCGGCATTCCGAACGATTTCGTTCTCGTGGTCGGCTACGACAAGTTCAAACAGGCGAGCCACGTCGTCTGGCGTTCGGACACGCGCCTCGGCGTCGAATTTCGCGCCGCCTAGTGCGCCGAAAGCCACGCTAGGCCGTGAAAAAAGGCCACCGCCACTGCGCGGTTTCGGCACGACGTCAACTCCTTGATTGGCAACCAATTCCGCACCGCAGCAAGCGCCTGTGTCATCGCCGCAACAGCCGCGGTTTTTTTGCGCAAGTTGGTGCTATTCCTGCGTTTTTTTAAGGTGGCCGCTATTGTCCGTCGTACAAGCTCGGATCACGATAACTTTAACGGGACGGAGTCGGGCGGGGGACCAATCAATGTCACGTCTTGGATGGATGGGCACACTTCGGGCGGGGACTGCGCTCGGAATTCTGGTCATCGCCACGGCCCAGGCAAATGCCGGCGCCTTCGCAATTCGCGAGCAAAGCGCATACGGGCAAGGCACATCATTTGCGGGCGTTGCCGCCGGCGGCTCGCTCTCGTCGATGTTCTGGAATCCGGCAACCATGACCCAGTTCAAGGGCATCGTCAGCGAAAACGGTTTTTCGACCATCTTTCCTCACGTCGCCCAGACGCCGCTGCCCGGCAGCTCGCTTGCAGGAGCGCCTTTCTTTTTTCAGGGCGTGGCTAACAGCGGCGATAATGCACTGGTGGGGAACGGTTACACGTCTTATCAGATAAGCCCCAACCTCTGGCTGGGCGTTGGGTTCAACGCACCGTTCGGACTGGCCGTCAGCTTTCAGGATCCCTGGGCGGGCAGAAACTACGGCCTCGATACGACAATAAAAACTTACAATTTGAACCCCAACATCGCATATCGCATCAACGATTGGATCAGCATCGGCGTCGGCGTGCAGGCTCAGTACGCGAGCGTTCGCTATGCAACGGGATTAAGTCCGGGAATTCCCACCCCCCTGTCCAGCGGCGTTCTGGACGGTAAAGGCTGGGGCTTCGGCGCGACCGCGGGCGTGACGTTCACGCCGTGGGCGAACACGACGATCGGACTGGGGTGGCGCTCGGCGATCAATCAGGACCTCCAGGGCACGCTCGTACTACCCCCCGGGCTTGCGTCCGCTTCGACGGAGTTCACGGTCAATCTTCCCGACATCGTCAGCCTTGGTATTCGCCACCAGTTTGACCCTCGCTGGACAGTCATGGGGACAGTTGAGTGGAGCCACTGGAGCCGGATCGGTACGGTCAACGTCAACCAAGTGAACGGAGGCCCCGCGTTGGTCGGCACGACCCCCTTGTCGATTCCAATTCAATATGATGACGGGTGGTTTTTCTCGGCGGGCGCCGAATATCGATGGACCGACCGCCTGACAGTTCGCGGCGGCGTGGGTTACGAAATTTCGCCGATCACCGATCAGGTTCGCAACACGCGGCTACCGGACAATGACAAGTTCTGGGCATCGGTCGGCCTTTCGTGGAAGGTCGCCCCATTCGCGCACTTCGACCTGGCCTACTCGCACCTGTTTGTGAAGGATACGAACATCAATATTACCGCAGCATCGGGGAACCCCATTTTTAACGGCACTGTCAATTATATCGGCACTGCGGATTCGCACGTCGACATATTCTCGGCTTCGCTTGTCGTCCGCTTCGACGACCTCGAGCCTTCGGTCAAAAAGCCGTTCATGAAGTAACGCATCGCGATGGGGTTGGGGGTGCAAGGCCGGCAGTCGATGCCGGCCTTCGCATTTCAGAACGCGCCGTTGAAGGTGCCGCCGTCGATCAGCAGGTTCTGACCCGTGATATAGCCGGCTTGCGCCGAGCACAAAAATGCGCAGGCCGCGCCGAACTCGTCAGGATTGCCGAAGCGCTTGGCGGGAATGCCGGCCATACGGGCGGCCGCGACTTCTGCCTCGCTCTTATTTTGCTGTTCGGCGGTCTTGCTCAACGTGCTCCGCAAGCGGTCGGTATCGAAGGCGCCGGGCAGGATATTGTTGATGGTGACGTTCCTGTCCGCGACCTTGCGCGCGACACCGGCGAGAAAGGCTGTGAGTCCGGCGCGAGCCCCCGAGGATAAATCGAGGCCGGCGAGCGGCATCTTCACCGAGCCGGACGTAATGTTGACGATCCGGCCGAATTTGCGCTCGCACATCGGATCGATCACTTTCTGGATGAGCTCTATCGCCACCACCATGTTGGCGACGACTCCGTCGAGCATTTGCTGACGGGTCAGCTCCCGGAAGTCGCGCATCGGTGGGCCGGCATTATTATTGACCAGGATGTCGGGTTGCGGGCAGGCGGCGAGCAGCGCCTTCTGGCCGTCGGCAGACGCAACGTCGGCGACGATCGGAATAATCTTGACCCCGACAGTTTCCGAGAGCTCGGCCGCGGCGGCCTCGAGTTTTTTGGCGTCGCGCCCGTTGATCACCACCTCGCAACCGGCCTCGGCCAGTGCGCGCGCACAGGCCTTTCCAAGGCCACGGCTTGATGCGCAGACGATGGCCTTGCGGCTGGCGATTCCGAGATTCATGGGTGCCTCATAACCGTGACGATGTCGAAGACTGTTAGAAGGCGTAGTCGCGACGCGGTCAAGGGTCGGCAGCGTGTCGCCTGACTGTCGCGCGGGTTTGTTACCCCTGCGCCGGGCAAAACGATTCGCGAGGGGCCATGTCGCACGATCCCGACCGTCATGTGATGGAAAAAGCCTACGCGCGCTGGGCGCCGATCTACGACGCGTTGTGCGGGCCGGTCTTCGTCAACGGGAGACGAGCCGCTGCGCGGGCCGCGTGCGACGTAGGCGGCTGCATTCTCGAAATCGGTGTTGGCACCGGCCTGTCGTTCGACGACTATGATGCGCACACGGAAATCACCGGCATCGACATTTCCGAACCGATGATCGCACGGGCGCGCGCCCGCGCGAAAAGCGGCCGTTACCCCTTCGTCAAGGACCTCGCGGTGATGGATGCGCATGCGCTAGCGTACGCTGACGCTTCGTTCGATTGCGTCGTCGGCCAGTTTGTCATAACGCTGGTCGAAGATCCGGAGCGTGTGCTGTCGGAATGCGCACGCGTGGTGCGGCCCGGCGGTCAGATCATTCTCGTCAATCATCTTTATTCGGAACGGGGCCTTGCGGCGGCCGTCGAGCGTCTCCTCGCGCAGAAGGCACGGCTGCTCGGCCTGCGGCCGGAATTTCCGTTCCAGCGCTTGGCCGATTGGGCGCTGACGCACGGCGGTGCAGAGCTGATCGAGCGGCGCAAGCTCAGGCCGTTTGGCGTCTACACGCTGGTGCGATTCAGGCGCGCCGAGGCGCAATGCGCGGCAGCCTAAAGATGTCCGCATGGTAAACGGCGCCGTCACAATACTGAAACGCGGGACTGCTACATGTCGTGCATGATCAATGCACCGGAGAACGCCGTACCGTGACGGAGAACGCCACGCGGCGATTTCGCGCGCTGTTCATTTCCGACGTCCACCTCGGAACACGCGGCTGCCAGGCCGACAAGCTTCTCGACTTCCTCCGCCATCACGAAGCCGAAACGATCTACCTCGTCGGTGACATCGTCGACGGCTGGGCGCTGCGATCGTCCTGGTATTGGCCGCAGGCCCACAACGATGTGGTGCAGAAGCTGTTGCGGCAGGCACGCAAGGGCGCGCGGGTGGTTTACATCCCCGGCAACCACGACGAATTCCTGCGCGGCTATTACGGCACGCATTTCGGCGGCATCGAGGTCGTCGAGAACACGATTCATGAAGGCGTCGACGGACGGCGCTACCTGGTGGTCCACGGAGATATTTTCGACCTGGTGGTGACGCAGGCGCGCTGGCTCGCGCTGCTTGGCGACAAGGCTTACGAGTTCGCCCTGACGGCCAATCGCATTTTCAACGCATGCCGCCGCATTTTGGGCGCGCCTTACTGGGCGCTCTCCAAATGGGCGAAGCTGAAGGTGAAGAACGCGGTGAACTATATCGGCGCGTTCGAGAAGGCGCTGGCCACCGAGGCCAGACATCATCGGGCCGAGGGCGTCATCTGCGGCCACATCCACACTGCAGCGATGCACGACGACTACGGCCTTCGCTACATCAATTGCGGCGACTGGGTCGAGAGTTGCACGGCCGTCGCCGAGCGTCATGACGGCCGGTTTGAGGTCATCACCTGGACCCAAGAGGGTCGTGCCGCGGCCGAGAGACCGGTGTCCTCGCCGAGGGCGCAAGCCGCTTGAAGATTCTTGTCGCCACCGACGCCTGGCATCCGCAGGTCAACGGCGTCGTCCACACGCTTGGGCATGTGGCCCGCGAGGGGCGGGCACTCGGCGCCGAACTGAAATTCCTCGCTCCCGACCAGTTCTGGACCCTGCCCATGCCGAGCTATCCGGAGATCCGGCTGGCGCTGGTCGGTCCGCGCGACGTCGAACGGCGGCTCGATGCGATACGTCCCGATGCGGTCCACATAGCAACCGAAGGGCCGATCGGGCATGCCATGCGGCGTGTCTGCCTGCGTCGCGGCTTACCTTTGACCACCAGCTTCCATACGCGTTTCCCTGACTATCTTGCCGAAAGGCTGCCGGTGCCGGAGCGATGGACGAACGAGCTGACCTGGGGCTGGCTTCGCCGTTTTCATGCACCCGGCGCAACAGTCATGGCGGCGACGCCGACACTGGCCTGCGAGCTCGCGACACGCGGCTTCAACAATGTCCGTCTTTGGCCGCGCGGCGTCGATGCGGAGTTGTTCCGCCCGCGCGCGGGCGTCGATCTCAAGCTGCCGCGACCGATCTTTTTGACCGTGGGCCGGCTGGCGGTGGAAAAGAACCTTGAGGCGTTTCTTGCGCTCGACCTGCCGGGCAGCAAAGTCGTGGTCGGTGACGGCCCGTCGCGCGCTTCGCTGGAACGGAAATTTCCAAATGCGATCTTCGTCGGTTCGCGGCGCGGTGAGGCGTTGGCCAACATCTACTCCGCCGCCGACGTCTTTGTTTTTCCGAGCCGCACCGACACGTTCGGTCTCGTATTGCTGGAGGCCCTGGCGAGCGGCCTGCCGGTGGCTGCGTTTCCGGCGGCGGCCCCGCGCGACGTGACGGGAGGCGCGCCGGTCGGATGCCTCGACGAGGACTTGCGTCGTGCGTGCCTCGAGGCGCTGGACCTCAAGGGGCAAGACTGCCGAGACTTCGCGCTCAGCAGGACCTGGACCGAAAGTGCGCGGATATTTCTGGAGCATGTCGACGCCGCGCGCGTGGGAAAGCGTCGGTCCGCATAGCCTGATCGGCCGGTGGCTCTCGCCATTTTATTGCGCTAGCCTTTCGCTATGGGCGCCGTCGACAACACGATTTTACCCACCGCCTCGGACATTGAAGCGGCGGCGAAGCGGCTTGCCGGCGTCGCGGTCCGCACCCCGCTGATCAATGCGCCGGTGCTGGACGAAGCGATCGGCGCGCGCGTCTTCCTCAAAGCCGAGACGCTCCAGCGCACCGGATCGTTCAAGTTTCGCGGCGCCTACAACAAGATCTCGTCGATTCCGAAAGATCGGCGGGCCGCGGGCGTTGTGGCCTATTCGAGCGGAAACCACGCGCAGGGTGTGGCCGCTGCGGCGCGCCTTCTCGGCATGCGCGCCACCATCGTGATGCCGGCCGATGCGCCCAAGCCCAAGCGCGAGCGCACGCTCGCGCTTGGCGCTCAGGTCGTGCTCTACGACCGCAACACCGAGGACCGCGCGGCGATCGCGAAGAAAATCGTCGCCGAGCGCGGCGCGACACTGGTGCCGCCCTATGACGATCCGCTGATTATCGCGGGGCAGGGGACGATCGGCGCCGAAATCGTCGAGGATCTCGCCCGGCTTTCTCTCAAGCCCGAAATCGTGGTCGTCGGCGCTTCCGGCGGCGGGCTTGCTGCGGGTATTTCGCTCGGCGTGAAGTCAAAGGTTCCGTCTGCAAAATTCTACGCGGTCGAGCCGGAAGGGTTCGATGACACGTTGCGGTCGTTCGCGAGCGGCAAGCGCGAGGCGAATGCCCGCATGAGCGGGTCGATCTGCGATGCGCTGTTGAGCAACACCCCTGGAGAACTGACATTTCCCATCACACGCGAGCTGATCGGGCAAGGCACGACAGTGAACGACGACGAAGTCGGCAATGCGGTGCGCTACGCGTTCCACGAGCTCAAGCTTGTCGTCGAACCGGGCGGTGCCATCGGCCTCGCGGCGCTGCTCGCCGGCAAGATCGCGGTCAAAGGGAAGGTCGTGGTCGCGATCCTGTCGGGCGCGAATGTCGATCCGGA
This sequence comes from Pseudolabrys sp., assembly GCA_035708425.1. Lineage (GTDB taxonomy): Bacteria > Pseudomonadota > Alphaproteobacteria > Rhizobiales > Xanthobacteraceae > Pseudolabrys. The sequence goes on along the minus strand of DASSSM010000299.1, from coordinate 17,696 downwards.
GTTGTTTGGGCGGTTGATCGCCAAATAGCGCGCCTGCTCACGTGAACAATGCGAGCCGCTCCTCTTCGCTGAGCATCTTGATCGCGGCCAGCGGATCCGTTGGCATGGGGGCCTTCAACGGAGCCGGTTGGACGGACGCGGCTGCGGGCGAAGCCGCCTTCGGCTCATTCAGCGGCTCAGGTTGAGGCTCAGCGAAGGCAACTTCCGCCATGGCGGTTTCTATCCGAACCAGCGCGATCGGCGGCTGCGCGACAGCCGGCGAGGGGATAGGCAGTTCGGGCTGATCCGAAGGCGGCACCACAGCGAGGCGTACGCGCGCCTCTTCCGCAGGCTCTTCCGGCGGTGACGGCTCGCGTGTCGCGGGGCTGCTCATGGCTGGTGCCATGATCTCAACGAGCCTTTGCTCGACCATGGTGATCAGGTCGGCGAGCTTTGCCGTCCTGATCGCCATGACGCTTGCTTCGATTTCATTCTGCGCCGTGGTGATGTCGTCGAGCAGTGCCTGCAATTTCTGTTTGACCAGCACCTCGGCGGGCGCCGCCGGATCGGCGGCGAGGGAAATCTGCAGCCGCTCGATCGCGGTCAGCAATGGCCGCGTGTCGGTATTGCGGTTGCGCCGCGCATATTCGGCAAGGAACGCACGGCCGCGCGCGCTCTCCGATAACGCCGTGCAAAAGGCATGATAGTCGGCCTCGTCCGGCGCACCCGGCTGCAGCTGTTGCGCCCGCGCGGTGGTGTCGGTCGGCATGTGCAATCCCTGCGCAGCCGTTTATCAATCATGCGGCATGATTCGGCCAGCGCTGCTGCTGCGCCGGGCGGCTGCCGCGTGGGAAAAGGCCAGCTTGGGCAATGTCTTAGTTGGATTGGGACGACGCGATGCGGACTGAAGAGGCCACAGGTCTGGTTCCGCGCCTGGCGATTTTCTACGCGGCCCTATTCGTCCTGCCCGGCATTCAGATGCCGTTTTTTCCCGTCTGGCTCGAAGCCAAGGGCGTCGATGCCGGAATGATCGGCATCGTGCTGGCGGCGCCAATTGTCGCGCGGCTCCTGGCGGTTCCGGTCTTCACGCGCGAAGCTGACCGGCGCGATGCCGTCCGCGCCGCCTTGATCGTTTGCGGTCTTGCGGCTGCGGTCGGCTACACCCTGGTCGGGCTATCGGCGGGTGCGGTCCTCATCCTCGTTGCCTACGCGCTCACATCGCTTGCAACCACGCCGCAGATGCCGCTCGCGGAAACTTATGCGCTCAAGGAACTCGCCGCACGTAAACGCACCTATGGGCCGGTGCGCCTCTGGGGGTCGTTTGCATTCATCGCCGGCAACTTCGTCGCCGGGTTTGCCGCGGATGTCATCCCGGCCCGCGATCTCATCTGGCTCATCGTCGCAGCAAGCGTTCTGATCGCGCTCGCGGCGCTCGCCTTGCCATCTATGACGCCGCGGGTAATCGTGCCGAGTGCACCGGTCCCCACCCGGCAGAACCTGTTGCGTGATCGCCCGTTCATTGCCGTCATCGCGGCGGCAAGCCTCATTCAGGCGAGCCACGCCGAGTTTTATGGATTCTCCGCGGTGCAGTGGAGCGCCGCCGGTTTCGACGGCACCGTCATCGCCGCGCTTTGGGCACTCGGCGTTGCCGCCGAGATCGTGCTATTCGCCTTGCAATCAAGGTTGCCGCCGCTCTTCGAGCCGACGGTGCTGCTGCTGGCCGGCGCATGCGGCGGCATGCTGCGCTGGATCGGAATGGCTTTCGATCCGCCGGCTTTCATGCTGGCCGTGCTGCAATTGCTGCACGCCCTGTCGTTCGGCGCGACCCATCTCGGCGCGCTGATGTTCCTTGCCCGGCACGCACCGCCGGCACAGGCAGCGACTGCGCAGGGCTACCTGGCGATCGCGTCCGGAGTGGCCATGGCAGGCGCGATGGCGCTCTCAGGCGTGCTCTATCGAGATTTCGGCAGCGCCGCCTACGCGGCGATGGCCCTAATGGCGATCGCCGGAGGCGCTTGCGGACTGGTAGCGCACCGGCTCGGGCGCCAGGCGGCGCGCTGAGCGTGTTTGCGAGCGTGGGCTGCGGTCACAGCTGGCGACGATCCCATTCAAGTCGCGACCGTGCAGATAGATCATCTTTCGCGACAAACCGCCGTGCTGCGTGATCCAGCGCCGGACCGAGGCCGGATAAATATTCCAGAGCGCCTGCGTGCCCAACGGACTCGTTACAGGACGGCCGTCGTGGTCAGGCATCCAGGCGGCGTGGAAGCCGAAGCGCGCATTCTGCGTCGCGCAGATGCGTTCACGTGGCACCACGCCCAACAGCAGCGTGCATGCCGATAGACAGCTACCATCGACGACGACATTTTCACCGGAAGAGCGCACCGCGGCGTAAGCCTGCAGATAGCGGCCGATCTGACCGCCGCGGTCCTCCGAGATCCGCATTGTTGCGGATGCTGACGATACTGTGAGCGCCATCACGGCGGCGCCGAGCACCAGTCCCCGAATTTGCATTTCCCCGTCCCGTTATCATTGCCCGCTGTTCGAGCAGCGGTGCGGTCGTTTGAATCAAGTGTAGCCCAAGCGGGCGTCCGACGGGAAGCATTGGTTTTCGGAATCTACAAAATGTGGGTGAAGGGGCGGGCACATTTCGCGAACAGAATCAGGCTGCTGCAGGCCAAAAAGTTCCCGCGCCGTCAGCCCCAGAGCGCGGCCGAAGGCGGAAAGACAAGGCTGCCCTCGTAGCGCAGGCCGCCGGGGCGGTCCTTGCTGAGCAGCAGCGGTCCGTCGAGATCGACGAATCGCGCTGTTTGCGCCAGCAGTACCGCCGGCGCCATCGCCAAAGATGTCGCTACCATGCAACCGACCATGATCGTGAATTTCTGCCGCTCGGCTTCGGCGGCCGTGGCGAGCGCCTCCGTCAGTCCGCCGGTCTTGTCCAATTTTATATTCACCGCCTCGTACTTTCCGGCGAGAGCAGGCAACGAAGCCCGATCGTGCATGCTCTCGTCGGCGCATACGGGGATCGTTCGCTCGATGCGCGCGAGCGCCTCGTCCTTTCCGGCCGGCAAAGGCTGCTCGATTAGTGCCACGCCTGCCTGCGTGCAGGCAGCGAGGTTGGACGCGAGGTTGTCTTCGCTCCACCCTTCATTCGCATCGACAATCAGCGTTGCCTTCGGGGCAGCGCTGCGAACGGCGGCGATGCGATCGGGGTCACCGTCGGCGCCAAGCTTTATCTTAAGCAGGGTGCGGCTCGCCGCGTTTGCCGCGGCCTTTGCCATGTCGGCCGGCGCCGCCAGGGAAATCGTGAACGCGGTGGTCAATGCAGCGGGCGTCGCCATGCCGGCAAGCTCGTGGACGGGATGGCCGCTGCGCTTCGCCTCCAGGTCCCAGAACGCGCAATCGAGCGCGTTACGCGCAGCCCCCGGCGGCATCGCCGTCTGCAGTGTGCGCCGATCGAGGCCGGCTTCGATGTACGGCCGCAGTCCCGCAATCTGCGCGGTAACGCCCTCGACGGTCTCGCCATAGCGGAGATAGGGCACGCATTCGCCGCGCCCGCGCGCTTTGCCGTCGGACAACTCGACCACCACGACGACAGCTTCGGTCTTGACACCGCGGCTGATGCCGAACAATCCGGCAATCGGCCAACGTTCGACAGTGTACGAGAGGGTCAGTGATGGTCGCGTCAATCGAAACGGCCGGCCGCGTGCGCAAGCATCGTGTAGACCTTGCCCGTTTCCGACGTGAGGTAGGTGCGGGCCACGACCTGGCCGCGATCGTCGCGCGACACCTCCTCGAGCAACCGCTCAAATTCCGAAATGTAGCGGTCGACGGTCTGCTTGAATTCGCGGTCCGCGCGGTACTTCTTGCGGATGTCGTCGAATGCCTGCTGGCCCTGCAGCGTATAGAGCCGGCGGGTGAACACGTTACGTTCGCCGCGCTTATAGCGATCCCAAAGGTCGGCTGCGGCGTCGTGGTCGATCATGCGCGCAATATCGACCGACAGCGAATCGAGCGATTCGATGGAGTGGCGCGGCGGCCGATCCTCGCTCGCCCGGGGCTGTTCGCGCGTGACGTCACGTGTCGTTTCACGGGCTGGCTCGCGCGGAACATCGCGTATTGGCTCGTTTTCTTCGCGTGAGGCGCGATTGAGTAGGTCCGAAAGCCAGCCGCGGCCGGGGGCTGCCGGCGCTGCCGGGGCGGTGGTGACCGCGGGCGGTTCTGCCGGGGCGCGGCGGATAGGCGGGGCGAAGCCACCGCTCTCGCTTCGCTGCGGCGGACGCGGTGGTGGCATTTCGCTTCGCGGAATATCGGCAGGAGTAGCGCGCGGATGTTCGCTGCGGCCCCCGACAACGGCCAGCGTAGGTTCCTCGCGCGTGCGGCGCACCACCGGCTCCACCGCGTCGAGATTGCGTCCGTGGCGCGCAACGATGCGATTGAGCTCGGCGAGAGCCTCGATCTGGTCGACGATAACCCGGCGCATCTGGGCGGCGCTTTCGGCAGTTTCCTGCGGCAACTCAAAGACGCCGCGCCGGAGCTCGTTGCGCGTGCTTTCCAGCTCGCGCTGCATTTCCGTGGCCATTTGCTTCATGCCCTGTACGGCTTCGCCAAAACGCTCGTTCGCGCTTTGGAACAGGGCCTGGGTGTCGCCGACGGTCTGCTCGTAGATTGCGCGCATCGTTTCGGAAGCGCGCTGGCGTTCTTCCTCGGCGTTTTCGCGGACGCGTTCGTACTGTTCGCTGATGGCACGGGTGCCTTCGGCGCTCGATTCCGAGACGAGTCGGGCAACCTCGCGCGCACGCGTCGAAGCGGCCTCGAGGGATTCATCGAGGAGACCGGAGAATCGGGTCAGGCGCTTCTCGAGGTCCTCGGTCCGGATGTCGAGCGTGGCGACCAGAGAATCGAGCTGGACGCGCCGCTCGTTGACGCTGTCCTCAGCGCGCTGATTGCTGTGATCGATGATCTCGACCGCCTTGACCAGGTCGCGGCCGTGAATGTCGAACTGCCGCGCCAGCTGCCCGAGGTCGCCGATGACCTGGGCCGTGATGTCGCGGAAGGCCGCGATGTTTGTCTCGACACGCCCGGTCGCATCGCCGGTCGAAGCCGTGACCTCGTTCATCGCGGTAACGAATTCGGATACGCGCACCATGAGCGTATTTTCCAGCGCGCCCATGTTCTCGTGAGCCCCGCTGAGCACCTCCTGCAGCATGATGTTGGCTTCGCGCAGGCGCTCGAAGAGGGCGGTCGTGTCGGATCGCAGCATCGTGTGCGTCTCGAGCATTTCCTTCACGGTCGACGTTGCGGTCTGCTGCGATTGCGCAACCGCTTTCTGGGCCGTCTCGTTGAGCTCGTTGATCGTGCGAGTGACGACGTTGGTCGCAGCCTCGCCCGCGGTGTTGATCATGCGCGAAATTTCGGTGCTGTTGTCCATCATCGAGCGCGTGAAGGCGAAGCCCTTTTCCTCGATCGCCTTGACGGCCTGATCGGTGACGGTTGTGACGTCGCGCGTGAACTGCGCGCCCTTCTCGGTGATAGCGGCAAGCACGCCGCCGCTCTTTTCGGAGAGGACGGTGGTCATTTCGTTGGTGCGACGGCTGACAGCGGTGGCGATCTCCTCGGCCTTGCCGACGAAGCTGCGCGCGACTTCCTCGCTGACACCGACCAAAGTGCGCTCGGCATCTCCCGCGCTGGCGCGGATCGCCTCGGTGGTGGTCAGCGCGAGCTGCCCAAGCGAGCGCTCGGCTTCCGCAGAGTTGACCTTGATCACCTCGCTGAGTTGCTCCAGCCGCGCATTGAGTGCGTCGGCGGCCGCCTTGCTACGGGTCTCGATCTGGCTGGTGACCGTTTCCGCCCGACCGATTAGGAGGTCCTCGAAACGGCCGATGCGGCTGTCGAGATTGTTTGCGACTTCGAGCGCCCGGGTGCCGAGCGTCTGGTCGATCTCGCTGATCTTGGCGCTGATCGAATCCGCCACTTCGGCACCGCGTAAATTGATGGTGCCGGCCACCTCGCCGATGCGCTGGTCGAGCGCGCCGACGACGTCCTTGCCGCCCTCTGTGAGGGTCCTGGCCAGATCCTGCACGCGCGCACCGAGAAGCGTCTCGAACTGTGCCAGACGCTGATCGAGTGTCGTCGATATCTCGCCGGTGCGGCCGGACACGCGTTGATCAAAGGTGTCGACGTAGTTACGCAGGGCCTCGGCCACATCCTGCGTGCGCTGGCCAAGCCGGCCAACCAGCTCGCCGCCGTAGTTCTTCACCGTGTGGTCGAACTCCGTGATGTGCCGGGTGATCAGGTTGCCGAGGGTGCTTGAGTCACGGGCTATCTTCTCGGTGAGCTCGGTCCCGCCTTGATTGAACATCGTCTCGAAGGCCTGCAGGCGAGCCGTGAGCATCTCCTTGACGGCCTCGCCGCGATTGTTGAGGGCGGCAACCAGGGTTTCGGCGCTCTCGCGGAAATTATCGGCAACCGCGTCGCTGCGGCTGGAAATGGTGTCGGTTATGCGGGCGCCGGTCTGCTCGAGCTTCGAAACCACGTCGCCGCCGCGCAGCGAAAGGTCGAGGACGAGGGAGTCGCCGGTCGAGCGCAGTGTCGTGTTGACCTCTTCGGCGCGCGCCGCAATCGATTCCGCAAGGCGGTTGCTGGTGTCCGTAATGGCGTCGGTCAGCTGCTGGGAGCGGGACCCCATTGACTCAATAGTAGTTGATGATTTTTCGGCAAAGTTCTGCGCGACCTGGTCGAGGCGCGCGGTCATCATCTGCTGGAGGCGGGCCGCAAGGTCGGCAAACTCGTCGTGCACATGCTCGGTCTTGAAATTGAGGCTGGCAGAGAGGCGTTCGCTCGCGGATGAGATGGCGTTGGTCGCCTGGTCGCTTGTCGTTTCGAGCCGGTCGAGCAGCGTGGAACCGCGCTCGCTCAGAGCATCGATCATGGAATCGCCGGCGTGGCCGAGCGCAAGGGTAATGTGCTCGCCTTTTTCGGTCAGGGAACGGGTGACCCGTTGAGCGACTTCATTGACCTTGTCGGCAACCAGGTCGCCGACCGAGGTAATGTCGTGGGCGAGATCGAGGTGCACGCTGGCGATAGCATTGCGAACCTGCTCGGCCTGATTGACCAATGTCTCACGCTGGTTGGTCAGCTCCGTGAGCAGATCCCGAATGCGGACCTCGTTGTCGTTGTAGGCGCGCTCGAGCGCCGACACCTCGTTATGGACGAGCGCTTCAAGCTCGGCCGCGCGAGCGAGTGCGCGTTCGACGCCATCACCCATGGCCGCGACTTCGCGCCGGATGGCCTGGCCAACGGTGACAATGGACTCGCGGGCGACAGTTTCGGGCTGCGCCAGACGCATCGCCACTTCGGCCATCGATTCAGCAACCACGCGCATGTCCTGCGCGCGATTGAACATGTGGGCGAGCACGAAGAAAAAGACGACGGGCACGATAATTGCGCCGCCGATCGCAAGCATGGCTGCAAAGCCGAGTTTCGCCGTCCCGAACACCGCCTGCGTGTCGATCGAATAAAGCGCGGCAATGCAGACGACGACCCAAACGAATCCGGCGACACCGGCGGCGATATACGGGCCGCGCGACGGACGGTGGCGCAGTGCCTGCAGAATCTGACCAATGCCAATCCGGTCGTCATTGGCGGCGCGGCGCGGCGTGGCGTCGCCCGCCTGCCATCCTGCTTGCGGTCCGTCGTGCGGAAAGAGGTCGCCCGGTTCATGGGGCGGCGGCGTATCGGTGAGGCTGGCTTCCGCGGGGCCGAAGGACGGACCGGGTCGTGTCTCTGCTGGGCGTATGCTGAGGGCTTCCTGGATGGCGTTCAGCGCCTCTTCGGTCGCGTCTTTAGTCTTCTGCGGGGTATTCGCCATCTCGGTCGTCGCCTCGTCATTACGCCGGACTGTCGCCGCGGCTCGAACCGTCAAGAAATCAGGGGGGTTATGCCGCAAGCACGGCACGTAAGCGGCAGCTGAGCCGCCCATATCCCCGATCTATCGCCCGGCGCTCATCCTATCGCCTTGGCAACATGAAAGAAACCACGCTGGTAAGGACTTTTTTATCATCGTTAACCGATTGCTAACCATAGCAAACGGCCTTAGCCCCGGTTTCGTCCCGACGGATGATGGCGGGCGAATTGAGGCCACGTTGCGGCTGAACACGATTTGCGAACAGGAGTTACCGTCCCCACTTACGGCGACTTAACCACCGTCTTCTTTCGCTGCCTTGCATTTACCGGGATTTGATCCCGATCGGGCCAAACTCTTCGCCAATAAAAACGGCTGGGAGGCCCGAGATGGCGCAAGCTGCGGTCAATACGCACGAGCGCGCGCAGCCCGAAGCGCTGGAGGTGGCGGTGCTCGACCGCGATCATCTCGCGCGCATGACGTTCGGCGATCGAAGCCTCGAACGGGAAGTCCTTCAGCTGTTCGATCGCCAGTCGGAACTGCTGCTCGAGCGCATGCGCGCGAGCGAGCCGGCTGCGATCGCGACGCTCGCCCACACGCTCAAAGGATCGGCTGTCGGGATCGGTGCAACGCAAGTTGCCGGCGTCGCCGCCGAGGTGGAGGCGACTGCACGGGCAAGGCCCGGTGAATGCAGGCGCGCAATTGACGAGCTTGCACAGGCGGTGAAAGCGGCCCGGGACGAGATCTCCGCCCTGATCCGCGCCCATTGATTGGGGTTGATTGGGGATGGCATCCTCAAGGGATTGACTATATAGGAGGCGCGCGCCACTTGCTGGCGCGGTTACTCCTGCCACGCTTCCTCATGCCGAAGATCACTTTTACCGACTCCAGCGGCAATGCCCGCACGGTCGAGGCCGAGATCGGCTCGACAGTGATGGAAACGGCCATCCGCAACAATATCCCCGGCATAGAGGCCGAATGCGGCGGGGCGTGCGCCTGCGCGACCTGTCACGTCTACGTCGACGAAGCCTGGCGCGAAAAAGTCGGCGGACCGTCGCCGATGGAAGAAGACATGCTCGACTTCGGCTACGACGTGCGGCCCAATTCGCGACTGTCGTGCCAGATAAAAGTGACCGACGAGCTCGATGGGCTGGTGGTGTCGACTCCCGACAAGCAAGCGTAGGCCGGCCTAAGATTTCATCCGGGCGGGCGCGACCTGCGAGCTCTTGAGGCCGATTTCGTCGAAGGCCTTGCGCACGAGGCCCGATGCCTTCGCTTCCTCGATGAACTCGCTCACATAGGCAAGTGCTGCCGGTTTTCCTTTCGGCACAGCGACCGATGTCGTCGAATTCATAAAGCCGCCGTCGAGGATACGCGAGCCGGGCACTTTGGTCTGCAGGCCGGTGAGCGATTCACGGGAAAACGCAATTGCGTCGAGTTTGCCGTCGCGCAAGGCCGCGACCGCCTCATCCGCCTTTTCGAAACCGGTGTGAGTTGCGTTCGGCGCCGTCTTGTTCGACGTGCGAAAAGTCGCGGTGTTGGCGACGCCTCCTATGCGCACGCCGGGCCTGTTGGCCTCGCTCACCGCGTTCAGCTTCGCGCCCGGCGCGACCAGATAAGTGCTTTGCAGGATGTGGTAGGCGTTGCCGAAATCGACGAATTTCTTGCGCTCCTCGTCGACCGGCAGAAACGCCACATCCCACTTGTTGTCGGCGGCAGAGTTCTGCACCTCACCGGAGCCGTTGTGGGCGATGAGTTCAGCCTCGACACCGAGCCTTTTCGCGAGTGCTTTCCCGAGAATGACGGCAACGCCACGGTACGCGCCGGTTCCTTCGTCCTTGATGGCGAACTGCGCCGACGGCGCCGGCGCTACGGCGATGGCAACACGAAGTTTTCCGGTGGGGGTGAGTTGCTGGGAAACAGCGGCGTCGGCCATCGATACGAACTCCAGGGAAATCGGTGAATTGAAGCGCGGGCCTACCGAATAGCACGCCGTGTTCAGGGTTTCATCCCGGCTGGCGCGACCTGGGAGTTTTGCAGGTTCATCGAATCCAGCGCCTTGCGGACGAGGCCATTCGCTTTCGCCTCTTCGATGAAGGCGCTGACGTAGGCGAGCGCATCCGGCTTGTCCTTCGGGACGGCGACGGCGGTCGACGAATTGAGGAACCCGCCTTCGAGCATGCGCGAACCCGGAATTTTCGTAACGAGCCCGGAAAGCGACTCGCGCGAAAGCGCGATGCAGTCGATTTCGTCGGCATTCATCGCGGCGATCGCCGCGTCCACGCCGACGACGGTGACGAAGGTCGCCTTCGGCGCGGTGCGCTGGGCGGCGCGGAACGTCGCGGTATTGGCGACGCCGCCGATCCGAACGCCGGGTGCGTTCGCGTCCTCGACTTTCGCGAGCTTTGAACCGGGCGCCACGAGATATGTACTTTGCAAAAGGTGGTAGGCATTGCCGAAGTCGACGAATTTCTTGCGCTCATCGTCGACCGGCATGAAGGTCACGTCCCATTTTCCGCTTGCGGCCGAATTCTGGATTTCGCCGGACGCAAGGTGCGGGAGGAATTCGACTGGCACGCCCAGCTTCCGCGCCAACGCAGCGCCCAGGTCGACGGTGACGCCGCGGAATTTGCCGGTCGTGCTGTCCTTGACCGCGTAGAGTGCGGACGGGGCAGGGGCTATAGCGATCGCCACACGCAGCTTGCCGGTGGGTATGAGCTCTTTGACGAGGTCCGCCCTGGCTGGCATGGCAATTCCGAAGGCAAGAATGGCAGTTGTAATAAGAGTGCCCACGCGACCGGCGATGGTCATTGCAGTTCCTTCCAAAAGGACGGAGCGCCCCGATGGGGCGCTCCGCTATTGCTGCGAACGTCAGGTTGCCTGCATCGCGACGAGGACTTTGGCCGGCGTGTAGGGAATTGAACGCAGCCGGACGCCGATCGCGTCGAACACCGCGTTCGAGATCGCAGAAGGAATGACCGCAGCGGCGGGCTCGCCCGCACCCCAGGGTTTCTCGGTTGGCCGGTCGATCAGTTCGATCACGATCTCGGGCACCTCCGGGAATGTGAGGATCGGATAGCTCTTCCAATCGAGGCTGGTGACCTGCGAGCGGTCGAACTTAAGTTCTTCGATGAGCGTGCGGCTTACGGTCTGGATCACATTGCCCTCGATCTGGCTCTTCAGGCCATCGGGGTTGATGATCTGGCCGCAGTCGTGGGTGATGTAAAACCTGGGAACGGTGATACGGCCAGTCGAGCGATCAACTTCGACCTCAGCGACCGCACCGACATAGGTGCGCACCAGTTCGTATTTCGTGTAGCTGACGCCGCGTCCCTTAACGACGTTGCCGCTGGCCGCTTTGTTTGGCGAGGGGCGTTTCTCCCACTTGGCCAACGCAGCCACCCGCTCGAGCACCTCGATCCCGCGCTTGTCGGCGGGGTCGAGATATTTCAGACGGAATTCCAGCGGGTCGGCGCCCGCCGCCGCCGCCAACTCGTCGAAGAAGCATTCGTTGGCGTAAGTATTCTGCATACGCCCTGGGGTCCTGATCCAGGATGGACGCAGTGGCGTCGTTTCCAGGCGGCGACAGACCGTTCTTACGTTAGGGAATTTGTACGGGATCGCCGAAAGCTGGAAGATATTGCCTGGGAATGACACTTTCGCGGTCGGCATGCCGGCAAGATCAGCCGCCACCAGTGGGACATTGAGTTCGGGGCCGGCCTGCGGGATATAGAAGATTGAGTCCCAAGCGGTCACGTTGCCTGCGTCATCAGTGCTCGCCTGCAGATCGACGAGCGTCGGTGGGCCTTTCGGGTCCCAGCCGTGCTCGTCCGCCCGCGACCATTGGACTCGCACCGGCGCGCCCACGATTTTCGCCAGCAGCGCGGCGTCGGCGGCAGCATCCTCGTGGCCGTTGCGGCCGTAGCAGCCGGCACCTTCCACATAGATGCAGCGCACGTTGTCGGGCGAGAGGCCGAGCATCAACGCCAGCTGCTTCCGCAGGTCGTGCGTGGCCTGTGACGCCGACCATGAGGTCAGCTTGCCATCCTTGAACTCGGCAATAGCGCACGACGGCCCAATCGAACCGTGCGTGTGGATGGCGAAGTCGTAGGTTGCCTTTCGGATCTTCGCCCCTTCCTTCGCCAAGGCTTCCGCCACGTTACCCACGTTGCTGGTGGCGTCTTCCTTCACCACCTTGGTGGCTCGCACGTGCTCCCAGAGCTTCGCCTGCTCGGGCAGCGTTTCGGATTTCGACCAGGTGACTTTGAGCGCATCCGCGCCGCGGATCGCGTCCCATTCGCTCGTCGCGACGACACCGAGGAAATCGCCCTCGCGCACGACTCTGGCAACGCCCGGGATTCTCCTGGCCGCGGAATCGTCCACCTTTTCGAGCTTGGCGCCGATGGCCGGCGGCCGCACCACCCGCCCGTGCAGCATGCCAGGCACGTGGAAGTCCTGCATGTAGGTGAAGCGGCCGGTGACCTTGTCGGGAATGTCGACACGAGGCGCCGACTTGCCGACGATCTTGTAGTCTTTCGGCGATTTTTCCTTCACGGGCTGCTTTGGATCGAGCTTGATCGAGAAGTTCTTGTCGCCGATCAGTTCGCCGTAGCTGACCTTTTTGCGGCCACCGGCCATGATGACGCCGTCGGCAACCGTGAGGTTATCCGTGCCGAGCTTCTTGGCAGCTTCCGCAAGCAGCGCCTGCCGCGCTGCGGCGGCGGCCTGACGCAGCTGCATACCGCCAATTTGGATGGTAACGCTCGCCCAGGTCTTCCCCTGGTCGGGCGTGAGCAAGGTGTCACCCTGCACCAACTCGATGCGGTTCATTGGTACGTCCAGCTCGTCCGCCACGATCTGGCGCAGGGCTGTCGTGATGCCGGTGCCGAGATCGACCTTGCCGGAATAGACGGTGACCTTGCCGGTCTTGTCGATGGCAAGGAACGAGTCGACTTCAGTCAGGGCGAGCGGCTTGGCTGACCCTTGTCCCTGTGCGCCGGTCGATGAACCGGCCAGCGCGAAGCTGACGATGAGGGCGCCGGAGCCGAGCAGGGCCTCGCGCCGCGAAATCTGGATGTTCATGTGCGCCTCCCTAAGCCGACGCGCGCTTGACGGCGCGCACGATGCGGGCATGGGTGCCGCAGCGGCAAAGGTTGTTGGCGAGCGCAACCTTGATGGCGGCTTCGGTCGGCTTCTTGTTCTTCGCGAGGAAAGCCGCCGACTCCATAATCATTCCGTTGATGCAGTAGCCGCATTGCGCGGCTTGCTCGTCGATAAAGGCTTTCTGCACCCGATGCGGCTTTTCCGGCGTGCCAAGGCCTTCCAGCGTGACAATCTTCTTGTTCACGTCGACGGTCGACAGTGGCGTGATGCATGAGCGCACGGCCGCGCCGTCAATATGCACCGTGCAGGCGCCGCATTGACCGAGGCCGCAGCCGAAGCGTGGGCCATGCAGACCGAGGTCGTTGCGCAGCACATAGAGCAGCGGCATCTGCGGGTCGTTGTAGGTAACCGGCACGCGTTTGCCGTTCACAGTGAGTGATTTTATTGCCATGGACGTCTCCCCCTCCGCTCGCGGCGGACGCTTGAGCGCGGCTTACGGCCCGCGTCTCTACGAACTCACACCGGCCAGCCAGGCCGTAGTCCAGAAATTACCTGTAAGGACCCGAGCCTAGGCCAAATCCCGGAGCGGCGCTACGCGCTGGCGAAGTCTACGGCGGGGAGGCCACAATTCCGGTGGCGCGCAGCCGTTCGCGCTCTTCGTACAGGCGTACCGCGGCGATCGCGGCGGCGGTTACCGCAAGCCAGATCAGGCGCGCGCCGTAACGGTCATGCGGGTTCGATAGCGTGCCGCAAACGAAGGCATTCGCCAGCACCGCAAGGAGGCAAGCCGTGGCGAGCTCGCCGATCTCGGTCACATCTTTCCGCCTGAGCATGTAACCGCCGATCAGCGGCAGCAGCAGCAGGCAGGCAAGCGCCAAGGGATAGTGCACGCGGTTGATGATCGTGAAATCGATCTCGCCGCGTTGCTGGCGCGCCGCGCGCATGTCCGGGACGAGGGCGGGACGATAGCGGTCGATAATGCCGTAGGTGTGCCAGATCGAGTTCACCACGCCCTCACCGGTACGGACGTCAATCAATTGGCGGGCCGTCGCTATGGCGGCGGTTTTGACCTGTAGCAGCGGATATTCGGCCAGGCTTGCCAAGGCGATGCGTTCCATCTCCGCATCAAGGCCGGCGAAGCGTCCGAGCTTGTCGAACAGCGGGCTGCCCCAGAACCATTCGTCCGCGTCACGCGGCAGTTGATCCTTGTAAGCGCAGAGCACGAGGCGTGCTCGCGGGCAGTGCTCGTCGAGATATTTCTTGACGATGCCATCCTGCAGCATGCGGCCGAACGAGAGCGCAAACCCGCCCGGTGTCCAGGTCAGCCGCTTTGTGACGGTAGCATTGGCGGCGAACACGAGCGCCGCACCGAGAGCAATCGCAAGCGCCCCATTGCCAAGACGCCGGCGCGGCAGCCGGCTGGGCGTAACGAGCGAGAACAGGGCGGCCGCGGCCAGTAACATCAGCAGTACGGCAAATGTCGCGCTATGCGTTGCAACGGACACGGCGATCAGAGCAACAAGGCCGGCTTGTTCGCGTCCGTTGAGGTCATTTGCGCGGAGCAGGAGAAGATAAAGTGCGAGCACCGCGAGCCCGGCGAAAATGTCCGTGAGCAGGATCGAGGTAAGCCAGGGCAGGGTGGAGACGACCGACAATGCGGCAACGGTGCCGGCAAGCAATCCCGGCCGTCCGCCCAGGCCATGCACGCGCAAGACCAGCGCGATCACCCACACCGCGAGCGCGCTTTGTCCGAGCACCACCGGCCAGAATGACAACACTGCGCCGGCATTGAGGATCAGCCCGTAGGTGACCGCGCGGCTCGGCACGAGATAGGGCTCGTACCAGCGGGCGAGGTAGCCGCCGGTGTCATATTGCAATAGGGGAAAGCGGTTCCAGATTGCCGGCGCGCTGAGCAATGCCATCGACAACAGGATGACAAACGCCCACCGGGCGCGGTCGCGCATTGGCATTAAATCCTCCCAGAACCTTCTTTTTGTTGGTGATTAGATACCGCCTTGACGGTTTCCTGACTAGGGGACAATCCTCCGGTCGTTAATGCTGTTAGGGCCCACAGAAAGGGGCAGATGTTCGTCAGTTTCTTCCAGGAGCTCAAACACGCCGGCGTGCCTGTTACCTTGCGCGAATATTTGACGCTGCTCGAAGCCATGGACGCCGATCTGGCGTCGCGCCGCGTTGACGACTTTTACTATCTGTCGCGCGCGGCGCTGGTGAAGGACGAGCGCAATATCGACAAGTTCGATCGCGTATTCGGTCATGTGTTCAAAGGGCTGGAGACGATCGACGGCGTGATCGAAGCTGACATTCCGGTCGAGTGGTTGAAAAAGCTCGCCGAGAAATATCTGACCGAAGAAGAAAAAAAGCAGATCGAGGCCATGGGCGGTATCGACAAGCTGCTGGAGACGCTGCGCAAGCGGCTCGCCGAACAGAAAAAGCGCCACCAGGGCGGCTCGAAATGGATCGGCACTGCCGGCACGTCGCCTTACGGCGCCTATGGCTACAATCCGGAAGGCGTGCGCATCGGTCAGGACGAGAACCGCAACTTCCGTGCGGTCAAAGTCTGGGACAAGCGCGAGTTCAAGGATCTTGATGACGAGATCGAAATCGGCACACGCAACATCAAGCTGGCACTGCGCCGCCTGCGAAAATTCGCGCGTACGGGCGCGCCCGAGGAACTCGATCTCGACGGCACCATCAAGGGCACCGCGCACAAAGGCTACCTGGATATTCTGATGCGACCGGAACGGCACAATGCCGTGAAGGTGCTCTTGTTCTTCGACATCGGCGGCTCGATGGATTGGCACGTCAAGGCGACAGAGGAATTGTTTTCGGCGGCGCGCAGCGAGTTCAAGCACCTTCAGTATTTCTATTTCCACAACTGCCTTTACGAGCGCGTGTGGAAAGAAAACCGCCGCCGTTTCCAGGAGACGACGCCGACCTGGGACGTGCTGCACACTTATCCGCACGACTACAAGGTGATTTTCGTCGGCGACGCATCGATGTCGCCTTACGAGATCGTTGCGCCCGGCGGCTCGGTAGAGCACTTCAACGATGAGCCCGGGGCGCTTTGGCTGGAACGGGTGACGCGCACGTATCCTGCTTGCGTGTGGCTCAATCCGGTGCCCGAGAAGGAATGGGACTTCACGCAGTCGGTCAGCATGGTCCGCCAGCTCGTGGGCGGGCGAATGTTCCCGCTGACGCTGGAGGGCTTGGATCGGGCGATGCGAGAGCTGGTGCGGTAGCTAAGCCGCTACTTGCCCCGGCCATCGGGGGTTCTGCCAATCACCCCGAACTCTTCGGATTTGCTTCCGAAGGCCGCCGACTCAAAGCCTTCCGCTGACAGCCCCCGCTTGAGCAGTTCGCGGATCGCGGCTGCCCGGCTGGGCATGCGTAATTTGAAGCGGAAATCATCCAAAACCGTCAGCTCCTCGGCTGACAGCATGATCTGGAGCCGTTCGCCCCGGCCATTACCACCATTCGCCATCGCCTTTCCCCTATGACGCATTAGATGGTGTCTCAACATGAGTACTATACTCATTTAGGCCTAATGCTACAATAACCATAAAATGCTCAAACTGATGAAAGGGTTCCAAAGCGCCGAACCACGCAAATATTGCGATTCGCGCAAAACCTGGTTGCAAGGAAACAGAATTGACGCTGGGGCCAGGCGGCCTAGCGTGGGACGATGAAACACATAGAAATCAGAGAGAAAGAATCCTTGGCCGCACTGCTTTGCCAGCGCTGCGGCGGGGTGATGCGCCTGGTTGGCAGCGAGCCCCATCCCGTTGAGGCCAAGACTGATCTTCTCACCTACAGTTGCACGGCGTGCGAAGAGTTTTTCGTGTTGCCGGTTTCGATCCCTGGAGCAGGCGGTTGAAGCACGGATTGGGATCACCAAAAGCAGCAACGCGGGGATTTGGTCCCGGCGTTGCTGCTTTTGGCGTAAGTCAGATCGCCCTATGCCGCGTTTGCGGCGTGTAGGCGTGCGGGGTCATCCGGGGTCATCTGCGCACGCTGGAGTGCTGTCGCCTCCCGCATCAGACGCGCAAAGTCCTTGCGCGCCGTTTCGAGGGCGCCCTCGACCACGGAGCATTGCATCTGCTCGCGCCGGAGCGATGTGCCGAGCTCCTCGATCCTTTGGTCGGCCGCCTGCTTCTCGGCAGCACGAGCTGCTTCCAGCGCCGCGACCTGCTCGTTAAGCGCAGCGATCGCGTCTTCGGCACGCGTCAGCGCCGCTTCCTTTGCCGTGAAAGCGCGGGCGAGCGCGGTGCTGCGTTCGATGAGGGTCGCGCGGGCCTGGTCGACCTCCTTGAATTGGGATTCACGCTGGATGCGCTCAGCCTCGAGGTCGGCCACGCGCGCCTGCAAGGCATCGCGTTCAAGCGCAAGTTCGCCGGCACGACGATCATAGGTTCTGATCTCGTCTGCTCGCGCCAGCAAATGCTCGCGCGCCTCGCCGAGCAGTTTTTCACTCGCGGAGGCGCGCGCCTGCAATGCGTCGAAACGCATGCGCTGGGTTGTGGCTTCGTGCTCGTGGCGCTCGTTCGCTTCGTCCAGCGCAGCCGTAAGCCGCGCCCGTTCGGTATTAAGTTCGGCGACAGTGCCATCCACATGGCGCAAACGCCCTTGCGTCGCTGTCAGACTGGCTTCGGTCTCGACGAGCTTGCGAGAGATGCGGGCGGACTCGGCGCTC
>DASSSM010000298.1:0-2616 GCA_035708425.1 Pseudolabrys sp. | reverse complement strand
CTTCGACGAGCTCGGCGCCGGCTGCTTTCAACCATGCGCGGCCGCTCTCCCAGATTTTCTCGATTTCCGCCGGCATCCCATCGAGGCGATATTCCTTCGGAATGCCGATACGCAGGCCTTTCACCGACTTTCCGACTGCCGTCTCATAGTCGGGCACCGGCAAGTCCGCGCAGGTCGTGTCTTTCGCATCCGGCCCCGCCATCGATCGCAGCAGGATCGCCGCATCGCGCACGCTGCGCGTAAACGGCCCCGCTTGGTCGAGCGACGACGCAAACGCGACAATTCCCCAGCGCGAACAACGGCCGTAGGTAGGCTTCATGCCGACTGTTCCGGTGAAAGCCGCCGGCTGACGGATCGAGCCACCGGTATCCGTCCCCATCGCACCCAGGCACAGTTTCGCCGCGACCGCGGAGGCAGAGCCGCCCGATGAACCGCCCGGCGTCAACGGTGTATTTGAGCCTTTACGTCGCCATGGCGAATGCACCGGCCCGAAATACGATGTCTCGTTGGACGAGCCCATCGCGAATTCATCACAGTTGGTTTTGCCAAGAAGCACCGCGCCATCGCGCCAGAGCTGCGACGTCACCGTCGACTCGTAGGTCGGCACGAAGTTGTCGAGAATGTGCGAGCACGCGGTCGAGCGTATGTCGGCCGTACAAAACATGTCCTTGATGGCGAGCGGAATGCCCTCAAGCGGTCTGGCATTGCCCGATGCAATGCGCGCATCCGACGCCTTCGCCATGTCGGCGGCGCGCTCCGGCGTTTCCAGCACAAACGCATTGAGTGGGCGCGCCTTCTCGATCGCCGAGACGTGCGCGGCCGCCAGTTCACCGGCGGAAAAGGATTTCTTCTTCAGCCCGTCCCGCGCTTCCGCCAAACTCAACGACGTGAATTCGGTCACGGTGCCGGCTCATCCACCGTCCGTTGCACGCGCGGTACCGGGCTCGGCTCCGCCTCTTCCGCGCCCGGCTCGCATGCAAAGGGCGGATCCTCAACGGCGATGATCTTCTTCGCGGCATTTCGTTCCGCTTCGAGGGCATCGACCATCGTCCAATATCCGAGTTCACAGGCGATGCACATCGACTACTCCGTCATGGCCGGCTTGACCCGCCTGCGGGCCGAACCACCCTTCGATCGGTCTGGACCAAAAGCCCTTCAGCGGGCGAAGGCCCGGCCATCCACGTTTTTCTGCACGAGATCCCCGGGTCTCGCGGCGCTCGCGCGGGGATGGCGGAATGATCCGCTGCGCGCATCATTCCACCACCTTTGGTACCAAGAAAAAATTGTCTTCGCTCATCGGCGCATTCTTGACGACATCTTCGGCAATACCGCCGTCGGTCACGACGTCAGCACGCTTCCTCATCGCCATAGGGGTGACCGACGTCATCGGTTCGACCCCCTCTACGTTCACCTCGCCGAGCTGTTCGACGAAGGAGAGCATGGCGTTCAACTCACCCTTGAGGTGGTCGATCTCCTCCTCAGCCACGGCGATGCGGGCGAGGTGCGCGATGCGGCGAACGGTATCGGCGTCGACAGCCATTGAAAATTCCGGAAACCCAACAACCTTCGCCAGCCTATAGCAGAGCCTCTTTCAACGCGACAACTGGGTCGCCGCCTGCCGCGGCTTTTGCGGCAGCAGATCAAGTGCTTCGGCAGCCAATATCCGGATCAGTTGGCCGGCCGGCATCTCGCGACCGAGGGCGGCGGCCTGCCCGGCGAACATGGGAGAAAAGTCGCCCGAGCCTTGTGCCTGAGCCTTTGCATGCAGTGGCGCCAGTGCATCGCTGGCGAGCGGAAATTCCAGCACGATGTCGCTGATAGGCCCGAGTTCGCGAATGGCCCGGTTGACCAGCCCTCGCGCCGGCCGGCCGCTGAACACGTTGGTGACGACGGTGCTGTCGTCGCGAGCGACTCGCAGCGCCGCCCGGTGCGGCGGCAATATTTTTGCCTCCGGGCAGAACAGAAGTGCCGTTCCGATCTGAACTGCGGCGGCACCAAGCATCAGCGCCGCCGCCATGGTGCGCGCGTCTGCAATGCCGCCGGTCGCAATCACCGGCACCTTGACCGCATCGACCACCTGCGGGAGCAGCGCAAACAATCCGACCTGGGTGGCCGGGTTCGTGCTCAGGAACATCCCGCGATGGCCTCCCGCCTCAACGCCTTGCGCGATAATGGCGTCACAGCCGTTCGTTTCCAGAAATCGCGCCTCTTCGACCGTCGTCGCGGAGCAGATGATTTTGCATCCTGCAGCCTTGACCCTTGCCATCAATTCTTTTTCAGGCAGGCCATAGTGGAAGCTCACAACCGCGGGCCTTATCTCTTCGACGATCGCACACGCGGCTGCGTCGAATGGCTTGCGCGCGGCGCCTACGACGGGCGTGGCCGGATCAATGCCGAACTCGAGATAGTAAGGCTTGAGCCGTTCCCGCCAAGCGTGCTCGCGAGCATTGTTTGGCACGGGCATCGTATGCGCGAGAAAATTGAGATTGAGCGGCCTGTCGCCGGCTGCCGCGCGAAATTGCTCGACCTGCGCGCGAACCTGTTCGCCGCTCAGCATGCCCGCCGGCAGGGCGCCAAGTCCGCCCGCCTTTGCGACCGCAATCGCGAGCTCGGCGT
>DASSSM010000297.1:0-4745 GCA_035708425.1 Pseudolabrys sp. | reverse complement strand
TTTCGTCGCGATGCAGGAAGGTTTCTTCGCCGCCGAAGGGCTCGACGTCGAATTTGACTGGAAAACGTTCCGTGGCACGCAATCGAGCTGGAAGGGCCTAGAGTATTTCCAGCGCCCGCAGGACCGCCCCTACACCGAGGACAAGCAGGACGTCGCAAGGCGCCTGTCTGTGGGGCACGATCTGCAATGCGAGCGCCGGCATGGGCCGCGTCGTTACCGAAGGCTACGGTGATTCACCCTGGGCGATTTTCGTCCGGCCGGATTCCAGGATTCGCAAGCCGGAGGATCTGAAGGACGTGCCGATTTCCGTCGGCATGCGCGCCGGCAGTCATTTCAACGTGCCCTATCGCCTCGAACGCTATCTGCCGCTCGAGCATATCAAGACCGTCAACACCGGTGGGTTCGGCGCGCGGCTTAGGGCGCTGCTCGACGGCGAGGTCGAAGCCGCGAGCCTGCTGCCGCCGCAGATCGCCATGGCCGAGCAGCTTGGCCTTCGCAAGATCATCGAGGATCGCTTCAAGACGCTGTGGTGGGTCCCCGAGAACGCTACTGCTGAAGTCGTGCACGGCTATATGCGTGCGCTCAACCGCGCCGAGCAGGCGATGGACGCGGATCTGGCGAAATATCTCCCGCTCTGGAAGCTTGCGGTGCCAGCCGAGTTCGAAAACTACCACGCCTGGGATTTCAGCAAATTCGGCCGCGGCGAGCGTTTCGTGAACAAGCCCTTGCCGCGCGGGGAATTCGACGAAGTCTTCGCGCAGGTCGAGCGCTGGGGCCTGGATCGGTATCTCAAGGACCGCAGCCCCGAGACGCTGTCCTATCCGGCCTGAACCTTTTGCGGCCCACCTCGCTTACGCGCGACCCTACGGCCGCGCCGCTTCGGCAAGCGCGCCAAAAACCGCAAAGACCAGCGGCTTGCGCTCGAGATTGTAGGTATCCACGTCACGCGCGGCGCGATTGACCTTCTCCCAGGTCTGCGCGACGCGCGCCATCCGCGCCTTTTCTTGTCCGGCGTCACCGAGCCGCGCGGACAGCCAGCCGTTGATCAGATCCATGAAAGCCTCGAGCACCTTCGGGTCAGTTCCACCCATCGCTTCACCAAGGGCGTGCAAGGCGCGCGCGTCGACTTCGGGCAACTGCGCCAGCAGATCAAGAACGCGCTGGCGCAACGCCAGGGCGTGACCTTCAAGCAAGGCGAGCGCCCGGCCGGCGCTCCCCTCAGCTGCCGCTGCTGCATCGCGGACATCATCGTCCCGGCGGTCCTTTCCGGTTGCTTCCGCAAGCGCCAGAGCAACGTCGTCAACATCGAGCGGCCGTAGCAGGAGCCGCCGGCAGCGCGAGCGGATGGTCGGTAATTCGCGGCCCGGAGCATGGCTGACGAGCATAATGAGCGACCGTTGCGGCGGCTCTTCCAAAATCTTCAAGAGTGCGTTGGCGCCCTCGCGCTGCAGATCGTCGACGGCGTCAACAATGGCGACACGCCAGCCGCCCTCGCCTGCGGTCGAGCCGAAAAACGCGACCGTCCGGCGGACATCGTCAACACGGATGACGGTATAGAGCTTGCCGGTTTGCTCATTGATCACGCGTTCGATGACGAGCAGATCGCCCTGCGCTTGTGCGGCGATGCGGCGCGCGACCGGATGGTCGGCCTCTACAGCAAGTGAGTTGGCTTTCTGCACCGCCGCCGATTGCGGATCGGGGTAAGCCAGCACAAAGCGCGCCATGCGATACGCCAGGGTCGCCTTGCCGATGCCGGGCGGGCCACCGATCAGCCAGGCATGTGCAATTCGTCTGCTCTTGTAGGCGTCGAGCAGTGCTTTTTCCGCATCGGCGTGGCCAAACAGCGCTGTCGTCTCGCGCGGCGATTTTGCGCCGGTATCTTCGTCGTTGGAGGTCACGGCGTTGACGTCTCCGCAATTCCGAGCGTTTCGGGGCGCAGCCGTTCCCGGACGATTGACCAGATCCTGTCCGCTACGACGTCACGCGGCGCGCGGCCATCGATCATGACGCAACGCTTCGGCTCCGCGGCGGCAAGTGCCCGGTACGCCCCGCGCAACTTCTCGTGAAATTCCATCGATTCTGCCTCGAACCGGTCAGCCTCGATTGGGCCACGCCTGTTTTTCGCGCGCGCCAATCCAATTTGTGCCGGAACATCGAGAATAAACGTCAGTTCGGGCACTGCTGGCCCGACGGTCACGCGCTCAAGGCTGCGGATCAAACGCTGATCGACATTTCCGAGTGCGCCCTGATAGACGCGCGTTGAGTCAATGAACCGGTCGCAGATGACCCAGGTGCCGGATTTCAAGGCCGGCAATATCGTATTGCGCACATGGTCGTCGCGTGCAGCGGCGAAAAGGATCGCCTCGGTCTCCGCGCCAAGCGGTTTGGCAATGCCGGACAGCAGGATGTGACGAATGATCTCGGCTCCGGTTGAGCCGCCCGGCTCGCGGGTGAGCACCACGTTCTGGCCAATGGATCTGAGCTTTTGGGCCAATGTGGCTGCGTGCGTGGATTTTCCGCTGCCTTCGCCGCCTTCGAAGGTAATGAAATGTCCGCGCAAAGCCGATCAGCCTTTTCCGGTCACCGCCCACTTGCGGCGGCATTCGCCATCATAGCCGCTCGGCTCCGGCACGGAACAGCGCGATTATCATTTCAGTCACAGCATCGAAGGCGCGCTGCGGCATGTTTCCTTTACCGATGTTTTCAGCAGCTTTCAGCGGCATCGTCAGGATCAAGTTGTCGTTGCGCCAGACCTTGAGATTTCCGATCGGCGTTCCTTCGGTCACCGGCGCCGGCACGGGCCCGGTGTAGACGATACGAGCAATCAGCCGGTCCGCCCCCGATTTGGGCAGCATGACCTTGACCTCTCCATCGGCCTTCAGCGCGACGCGGCCGCTTGCGCCGCCAAAAACCTTCGCGGTCCCAATCGTCTGGCCTTCGGCAAAGATCGTGCGCTGCTCGAAATTCCGAAAGCCCCATTCGAGCGCTTTCTTTGCTTCGTCGGCGCGTTCCTTGGCTGTGTGGACACCTGTGACAGCCACGATCAGGCGCAGATCGTTCTGCACCGCCGACCCGACCAGGCCATAACCCGCCTCTTTTGTGTAACCGGTCTTGAGGCCGTCGGCACCGTTCATGGCGCCCAGAAGTGGATTGCGGTTCTGCTGCCGGATCTTGTTCCAGGTGAACTCTGGCTGCGCAAAGAGCGGGTAGAAATCCGGATAGGTGCGGATGATGTGCCGCGCAAGCATTGCCAGCTCGCGGGTCGTCACCTTCTCGTTCGGATCAGGCAGGCCGTTGGAATTGGTGAAGACTGATTTCTCCAACCCGATTTCGCGCGCGCGCTGGGTCAGCTTATTGCCGAACTCGGCCTCGTTTCCGGCAATTCCCTCCGCAAGCACGATGCAGGCGTCGTTGGCCGATTGGATGATCATTCCGTGCAGCAGGTCGTCGACCGAGACCTTGCTGTGGAGCGCCGCGAACATCGTGGAGCCATGGGACGGTGCGCCGCCTTTACGCCACGCATTTTCGCTCACCATGTATTCGTCGGTGAGCTTGATGCGCCCTTCTTTGATCTCATGAAATACGTATTCCGCGGTCATCAGCTTGGCGAGGCTGGCCGGGAAGATCAGTCGATCAGCATCGCGGTCGAACAGCACGCCGCCGTATTGGGCATCGATCAGGATCGCGTGCGGCGCGCTGATATTCGGTTCGTCCTTTTTCGGCGCCTCTTTTTTTGGCGCATCTTTTTTCTGCGCCGACGGCGCGGCTTTTTGCGGTGGCGCGGCAATTGCTGCCGCGGAGAGGCCGCAAGCCAGCGCCGCCACCATCAGCCAATGTCCGAATGCAACCTTCCGCATGGCCACGTCATCAAGGCTCGTTTGGCGGCACCCGTTCAATCCGGTGCGGCCTGGTCCAGGAATTTTTGGCGGTAAAATACGGCTCAGTAAAGGCCGCGGCCGCTCATGTAACCCGGCCGCATATCATAGGCCCGAGGGGCATAGGCCGAAACCGGTGACCCGGCGGCTCCCACAGGTTCGCGCGCTTCGGCATTCGAGGAGCGCGGCCGCGCGGCGAGTTCGGTGGTCGGCGCTTCCGCCGCCGGCAGCTCGCGCGGCGTATCGCCAAGACTGTAAGGTCGATCCGGCGGCGACGGGACTCGGGCCGTGGCACGCAGCGGTCGCTTGTCAAAGTAAGTTGGCGCAAACGGCTTACCGGACGCGACCTGCACGGGCAGTTGGGCCGGGCCGCCTTCCCGCAACGTCGCGATCAGCTTCCGGTCGTCCGAGCCGGTCAACGGAGCGCGGCCGACATAGTCGACTTTGACCCGCGCGACGCCGTGCCCGTGGAAGCCCAACAGCTCGGCCGTCTTGACCGAGACATCGATGACTCGATCGCCGACATATGGTCCGCGATCGTTGACGCGGACGACGATCGACCGGTTGTTCGCAAGGTTCGTGACCCGCACATAAGACGGCAGTGGCAGGGTCGGATGCGCAGCCGAAATCGACGTCATGTCGAAGATTTCGCCGTTCGCGGTGTAGCGTCCGTGAAAGTCGTCGCCATACCACGAGGCCATGCCGGTTGCGCTGTAATTGATGTTTTCTTCGGGCACGTAAACACGGCCGGCGACAGTGTAGGGTTTGCCGACGCGATAAACGCCGCCACCTTTCGGCACCGGTTGCCCCGGTTCGACGACGCGCGCGCTGGCGGCGACGCCGTAGCGCGGATCAATCCTGCCAGCGCCG
>DASSSM010000296.1:0-3661 GCA_035708425.1 Pseudolabrys sp. | reverse complement strand
GATAGGGAACGTTGAAATGACTGCCGGCGCGCATGCCGACTGAAACCGGCACGTCCTTGAGATCTTCCGGCTTGCGGATCCCGGAATCGGGCCGGACGAAAATCGCCCAAGGTGAATCGCCGTAGCCTTCGGTGACGACACGGCCCATGCCGGCGCTCGCATTACAGATCGTGCCCCACAGGCAGGCGCCTTGCACCACGTCCTGTTTGTCCTCGGTGTAGGGGCGGTCCTGCGGGCGCTGGAAATACTCAAGGCCCTTCCAGCTCGATTGCGTGCCACGAAACGTTTTCCAGTCAAATTCGACGTCGAGCCCTTCGGCGGCGAAGAAACCTTCCTGCATCGCGACGAAATCATTGAGACCCATCCCCTTGGGCGCGACTTTGACCCGCTTGAGGCTCGCTGCCATATCGGATTCCTCCTGTTGTCTTGCTTGTTGAGGGTCAATTTACCACGAGCCGCCGGAGCAGGGTGCGGCAAATCCCGTATGGACGTTGCCCATCTCTGTCCGGCCCACTGGCCTTCCACAGCAAAGCCGATCATTCGGTCAAATTTTAGGGAATTGCAGAATAATTCGCTGGTGGAGAGGGTTTACGACGGAACTTCATGAGCATTGCGAGCACGATTGCGGTTTCGGGATTGAGCGTGGCGAGCCTGCGTTTGCAGGTCGCTGCCAGCAATATCGCGAACGCATCGTCGGATGGCCCGCTGCCAGGCACGCCCAATCCGGAGAATTTCCCTTCGGCCTATTCGGCCCTGCGGGTCAATCAAGTCGATAATTTGGCCGGTGGAACCAGCGCAACCGTCACCAACGTTTCACCGTCCACTGTCGCAACATATGACCCGATCGCGCCATACGCCGACGGTCGCGGCATGGTGGCAAGCCCGAACGTCGACCTCGCCAACGAGCTCGTGCAGGTGCTGATCGCCCGGTTCAGCTACGCCGCCAACGCGCAGGTCATCCGCGCCGACGCGCAGATGAGCGCCGCGCTGTTCGACCTGACTGCCTGATCAAATTCTCGCTAGAGCAGAATCTGTTCGAGTTGATGCATTGTCCGCTCATTCCCGCGCAAGCGGGAAACCAGGGCCAATGCTCTGGGTCTTCAATTTATCGCCCTGGGTCCCCGCTTTCGCGGGGACGAGCGGTCGATTCAATCTAGATGGCCAATGCTCTAGTTGCTGCGCGTGGGCCGCATCGGCATGCGGTGGAAGTCGAGGATCTGCTGCGCGGTCGACTGACGCAGGCGGTTGAACGACGACATCGATTGATCGATTCCCGCCATCGAGCGCCGGAATCGCTTGGCCGCAAGCGCCATGATGCCGCGCGTGGTATCCCACGAGAGCCCGATCGCCTTTGCCAAAACAAGCAACGATTGCGTGTTTGTCTCGCGCATGTTGCGCTCAATGATCGCCGTCGGCACGCCCGACATGACGGACAGCGCCGCGACCATTTCCTCAAACCGGTCGGCGGCTGCAAACTCCTCGATTTTCATCGGCGTGAGCAGCCCGCCGCGGTGCAAAGATTCAGCGAGCACCTGCGCTGCGGCATAACCGAGCGGCTGATCGTTGGCCGACGTCCGGATACTGTCGGACACATGGCCGACAACCTCGGCGATATCGGCTTTCAGATACTTGCGTTCGACCTCGAGTTTCACGCGCACTTTTTCAGAGGCGGCCTCGAGCAGTTTTTCGAACAGCTCCGGCGGCAGATCGGGGCGGGAGCCGACACAAGCGGCAAGCTGGTCGTCGCCGTGTGAGCGCCGGACCAGTGTTGCAAAGCCCCCGCCTGAAAACCTGGCGCCACTGTTTTTGGCGGTGCTCAGCACCACCTGCTGATCGCCGCGCTCGACCAGGACGTCGGTGAGCGATTCCGGCAACGACTTGCGGCGCGAAATCGCCAGCAGGTGCTCCTGATTTTTGGTCTTGGCGCATTGAATCAGAGTTTCGGTATCAAGCCGTTCCGCCTGCGTCAGCACCGGGGACGCGACCTCGATCACGTCATCGCAGGCGAGCAAACGCAGGATCTTTGGAGGAGCGGTCGGCACCGGGCCAAGCCGGATTGCCAGCAGCGCCCGCGAGGATTCCTCGATCGTGGCAACAAGCCGGACAAAAACGTCGTCGATCAGATCAACCTCGTCGTCGGAATATGCATCCGAGCCGACGAGAAAGAGATCGGTGAGGTGACGCAGCATCGCCGACCGGCGTTCGTCGGTGCTGTGCGCGATTGAGTTGTCGAGCTGATGGATGAGTTCGAGGGGAGCGCCCATAGGTCCTGGGAAACCGTTCTGGTTGGCCACGGATCTGGAATCTGCGGTTGGTTAACGTCCATTTAGATTGTACGCGCAGTGGGCTTAGGAATTCGTAAAGGCCGGTTGCCGGCGGCGGAAAATGCGGGGCCAAAATTGCGCTTCGGCGACGTGAGGACGGACGTCTTATTGCTTGAGAAGCCCGCAATATCTTTGCGGGCCGCTGTCCCAGCAGCCGGACTTCATGCAGGCCGACTGTCGCAGCCCGCAATTGGTCAGGCAGGTCGATATCGACGACCGGTCGAGGCTCTTTTTGCAGGCGGCGATACAAACCTTCTCCTCGCCGCTGCAGCGCATCGGCGCGGAAAAAGCCGGCGCGGCAGAGAGCAGGGCAACCGCAATCGCAACCAGCGCCGCGATCCGGCGCAGGAGCCGTGCATCGAGCGAATCGATCCGTGGTGTCATGCCGTTGTCCTAGGGATGGCGCCCGCCGGCCGCAACTCCCGGGTTTGCGTTGCTTGCCCCAGCGGCTTGCGATTGATACGTACTCCTCACGCGTTATGGCCGGGCATTTCCGGCCATCCATGTCTTTGAATTGAATGGGCAAATGCCGGCCAAGATGCCACCCAAGACGCCTTTCTACATCACCACAGCGATCTCGTACCCGAACGGACCGCCGCATATCGGTCACGCTTACGAGGCGATCGCGACCGATGCCATCGCGCGCTTCATGCGGCTCGACGGCTACGACGTCTATTTTCTTACCGGCACCGACGAGCACGGCCAGAAGATGCAGCAGACCGCGGCACGCGAGGGCCTGACCGCGCGGCAGCTGCGCGACCGCAACGTGCCGCGCTTCGAAGCCATGGTGAAGCTGCTCAATTGCTCGAATGACGATTTCATCCATACGACCGAAGAGCGCCACCACCGTGCCTCACAGGCCATCTGGGAAGCGATGGAGAAAAATGGCGATATTTATCTCGACAAGTATGCCGGCTGGTACTCGGTGCGCGACGAAGCGTACTACGCCGAGAACGAGACGCATCTCAATGAGCAGAAGCAGCGCATCGCCACCAAGACCGGCACACCGGTCGAGTGGGTAGAGGAGGAGAGCTACTTCTTTCGACTCTCCCTTTATGCGGACAAGCTGCTCAAACTGTATGAGCGGCCGAACTACGTGTTGCCAAAAGAGCGACTGAACGAAGTCGCCAGTTTCGTGCGCGGCGGGCTGCAGGATCTGTCGATCTCGCGCACCACCTTCGATTGGGGCATCGCGGTCCCCGGCGACGTCAAGCACATTATGTATGTGTGGGTCGACGCGCTGACCAATTACATCACGGCCGTCGGCTTTCCCGACACTAGGAGCGCAGAATTCCGCCGCTATTGGCCGGCCGACCTGCACGTGATCGGCAAGGACA
>DASSSM010000295.1:0-4696 GCA_035708425.1 Pseudolabrys sp. | reverse complement strand
GGGTTGCTGGGCATGACTCGTGACCGGCCAGGCAGTGGCAAAGCTGGCAACCGCTTTGATGAACTCGCGCCTTCGCACTGTCACCCCCCGCGAACGCGACATCCTACCTGCAAAAAACCACGTGCCGACAGACTACCGCCGCCCGCCGCGCCCGCGCTCCAGCGCCCGCCGCAGCACCTCGAAGATGACCGCGGTCGACCAGCCGAACAGCAGCACGCCATTCATCGCCGTGATCGGGCCGAGCAGCCGCCAGCGCACGACCGGAACGACGTCGCCGTAACCCAGCGTGGTGTAGTTCACGAAGGCAAAATAGACCCGGTCGGTGCCGACGGGCGCGGCATCGACGAGCCAATACGAAATTCCCCAGACGACGACCTCGAGCGCATGCGTCATCATCAGCACCAGCACGGTCGGGATCATCACCAGCAACAGGTGCTGGGACGCATGCGATTTGCTGCGCGCGCTCGCTTTGCGGGCGATCTGCACCAGGATCGTCATGACCAGCGCGTGCAGGCCGATATTCACCGTGCTGACGGCGCCGCCGAACACAAATTGCCGGATCATGTCGTCCCCCCGTGATGACGCGGATTGGGTCCCGTCAGGATACCCGCGGCGGCAGCAGATAGAGTGTAAGCGCGAAGATCAGGTACACGACCGTGACGAGAAGCCCGATGAACCACGCGGAGCGGCCGGCGTTGGTCACCAGCGCGGCCGTCATGCTTGCGATCAGCATCATGGCAACGGCGCCCGGCCAGAACGTCAGGTCCATCGGGGAGGGGCCGAGCACGTAGCTGAGCAGCACCAGCACCGGCGCGACGAACAGCGCGATCTGCGAGGCGCTGCCCAGCGCAATGCCGACGCTGAGGTCGAGGCGGTTCTTGCGCGCGGCGGAGAAGGCCGCGACCATTTCGGCCGCTGCGCCGACCAGCGCCACGATGATGAAGCCGACGAAGGCCGGCGATAATCCGAGCGAGCTTGCCGCCTGCTGCACGGATTCCACGAAGATCTCGCTGGTGAGCGCGACCAGCACCGTGACGCCGGCGAGCGTCGCCAGCGCCAGGCTCATCGGCCATTCCTCCGCGTGCTCGTCCGCATGCTCCGCGGCGCCGAAGAATTCGCGATGGGTTTTCAGCGAGAACAGCAATCCGAGCGCGTAGACGATGATCAGCACCACGGCGAGACTGGCGCTGAGCGTATGCGTGAAAGTCTTGGCGGCGGCGCCGGCCTCCGGATCGGCGACGACCGACGGAACGAGGATCGCGATCGTTGCGAGGAACAGCAGGCCTGCCTGCAGCCGCGCGCTGTTGCGGTTGAAATCCTGCACGTGGTGCTTCAGCCCGCCGAGCAGGAAGGCGACGCCCAGCATGAACAGGCTGTTGGCGACGATCGCGCCGGCGATCGAGGCCTTCACCAGCACATATTGCCCGGCGCGCAACGCCGCGAGTGCGATCAGCATCTCGGTCAGGTTTCCCAGCGTCGCATTGAGCAGCCCGCCGATCGTGTCGCCGGTGCGCGACGCCACCGCTTCCGTCGCCCGGCTCAGCAGCGCCGCCAGCGGCACGATGGCCAGCACCGACAGCACGAACAGCAGCGTGTGGGCCTCTGGCCTCAGTGTCTGCGCCACCAGGACGACCGGCACCAGGACAAGCAGCCACAGCAGCGGCGTATTGCGGATGTCGTTAAGCAAAGGCATTGCGGTGCCCCCCTTCGCTTGCGCAGCTACGGCAGCATAGCACGAGGCCGGGATGTGGGGTGCAGAGCGTCGCAATAATGTAAAGCGTCATGCGCGGGCTTGACCCGCGCATCCACGTCTTACGGAGAGCCACGTATAAAGACGTGGATGGCCGGGACGGAGCCTGGCCATGACGTAGGTCGGGCCCTGTGGCAGGCTTGGGTATCACGGCGTCGTTCCGGGACGGCCGCATAAGCGCGTTTACGCGCGTCTTCGACGCGCTAAGGGCCGGACCCGGAATCCAGAAGCACGGACAACACTTGTCGCTGGATTCCGGATTCGCGTGATGCGCACGCGCCTCGGAATGACCGCATTGAAGTGGGGCAGGAGTCATTCAATGGGCAAGGAACGTCTGGCGGCTTTCAGCGACGGCGTCATCGCCATCATCATCACCATCATGGTGCTGGAGCTGAAGCTGCCGCATGGCGCCGACTGGGCGACGCTGGCCGGAGTGGCCCCGCATTTTCTCAGCTACGTGCTGAGCTTCGTCTACCTCGCGATCTACTGGAACAACCATCATCACCTGCTGCACACGGTCACCCGCGTCGATGGCCTCATTCTGTGGGCCAACAGCCACCTGCTGTTCTGGCTGTCGCTGATCCCGGCCGCCACCGCCTGGCTCGGCGACAATTATCCGGCGCCGGTGCCGGTCGCGGTTTACGGCGTTGCGTTATTGATGCCGGCGATCGCCTATGTGCTGTTGCAGAACGCGCTCGTGCACAAGCAGGGCAGACATTCCGTGCTGGCCGCAGCCCTCGGCAGGGATCTCAAGGGCAAGATCTCGCCGTTGCTTTACATTGCCGGGATCGGGCTCGCTTTCGTGAGTCCGCCGGTATCGATCGCGCTCTATGTTCTGGTTGCCGCGATCTGGCTCGTCCCCGACCGGCGCATCGAGAAGGTGATCGGGGAGTCGTAGAAATACTTTGTAACGCTGTCTGGCCTATCATTTGTCATGCGCGGGCATAGCCGTTCGAAGAACGGCGTGCTTTCGCACGCCTATGACCCGCGCATCCATGATGAAATGCCACGCGTACACCCTCGCGGTTGAAGTTGCGGCGCAGCCTTATGGATGGCCGGGTCAAGCCCGGCCAAGCCCGGCCATGACAAAGGAGAGGCTGTCACTCCTTGACTACTTCTGAATCGCCTAGTCGTAGGGTGGGCTAAGGCGCGCGTGCATAAGCGCATTCACACGCGTCTTCGACGCGCTACGCGCGCCGAGCCCACCGGCGGCGTTGCAACTCTTTTCGGTGGGCTCGCCGCTGCCGCGGCTTAGCCCACCCTACGGACTACTACGGACTACGGACTTGTTGCAGACGCTGAATATTTCGCCCTGGATTCCTGCTTTCCGCCTTCGCGCTCCGCGCTTCGGCGGACTCAAACCCGCCGAAGCTCGCGCAGCGAGCGTAGGCTGGGTCGCGGGAATGAGCGGACTCAATGGATGGACGGGGAGTAAACGTTCGCGCTTAGCCGGAGCGGGCCTGCTTTTGCGTCTTTTGCGTCTTCAATGCCTCGCGCGCGAGGCGTTGCCGCCGCAGCTGGTCCGTGCGGTCGCGCATGCGCTGAATTGCTGCTTGATACTCCGCCATCGCCTGCGGAGCGTCGGCTTTTTGCTGCTCGCGCGCCTTGAAAAGGCGCTCCGCGCGGTCCTGGTTTTCCTGCTGGGGCATGCCTATATAACGTGCGAAGCGGTTGAAAGTTCCGTATCCAACGCATAACGGACGTGCTAGAGAGCACATCA
This sequence comes from Pseudolabrys sp., assembly GCA_035708425.1. GTDB lineage: Bacteria > Pseudomonadota > Alphaproteobacteria > Rhizobiales > Xanthobacteraceae > Pseudolabrys. The sequence continues at coordinate 1,226 of DASSSM010000295.1, read as the reverse complement.
CCGGACGCGGCACCGAATCGCCGCTCACCGAACAGGGCTTGATGCATAAATTCTCGATCGGCCAGCTCGTCTATTTCGAAGGGGCGATGCAATACGACGCTGCGCGCGGCCAATACAAGATCGTTCGCCTGGTGCCGATCGAGAGAGACAATAGGCTCGTTTATCGGATCAAGAACGCGGCGGAAGCATTCGAGCGCACCGCCGAGGAACACCAGCTGAGAACCGAGTTCGCGTAATCTTTCCGGTGCATTTTCAGGTGCGGCCCGCGATGGACGTACATTGGGCCGTACCGGATTTTCTTTGTGCGCCGTTTCTCTAGACAAAGGAACATCAATTGCAGGTATTTGTGCGCGACAACAACGTCGAGCAGGCTCTTCGTGTCCTGAAAAAGAAAATGCAGCGTGAAGGCGTGTTTCGCGAAATGAAGCGGCGGCGCTTTTACGAAAAGCCGTCCGAGCAGGCGGCGCGCGAGAAAAGCGACGCGGTGCGGCGGCTGCGCAAGGCTGCCCGCAAGAAGGCAATTTTCGACGGGTCGATCAAGGCTCCGCCCAAGAAGCCGCGGCTCGACGCCAACGGCAAGCCCAAGCCGCCTGTACGCGGGCGGAAATTCTGAACCAAATTCCCAACCGGATCCCGAACCATGCGCATCTTTATTTTCAAATCCGACACCAGTCCCGGCCTGCAGGCCTTCTCGGACGATCAGGGCGGCGGCAAGCTGCCGAAGCAATTCCGGCCCTGGCACGCGGTGGGCGTCGTCCGGCCCGATGCGCCGCCTCCCCACAATCTCAACCGCGGCGTGATCGAGGCGTCGATCGCCAAAGCCGGCTTTCAGTTGTGGCGGATGAAAAAGGACGAGGACGAGGACTAGCCATCCCGCGCGCACAGTCTGAAGTTCGTAGGGTGGGCTAAGGCGCGCGCATAAGCGCATTCACGCGCGTCTTCGCCGCTGTCCGCCTTCGCGCGTTGTGGCGCTTTGGCGGACAAGTCGCGGCTTAGCCCACCCTACGGACTGAAGGATGGCGCGCCAGGCGCGCAACATTCTCCGCTCATTCCCGCGAAAGCGGGAATTCAGGGCCACAACCTCAGACGCTGCGATCAATTGCGGAAGAGGTGCGGGCGCTGACTTGAGGTCTTACCTGACCTTTTCTTTGACCTTCGCGCCGGCGCGGCGGATGCTTTTGATCGCCAGCGGGGCGCGTCCCGATTTTTCGGCGATCTCCCGGTCC
>DASSSM010000294.1:0-2630 GCA_035708425.1 Pseudolabrys sp. | reverse complement strand
GCGCGCATCGCCGCGCTGCATGCGGGCCTCAAGCTCACCGCCGAGCAGGAGAAGCTCTGGCCGCCGGTCGAGAGCGCGCTGCGCGATCTTGCCAAGCAGCGCTCCGAGCGTTTCGCGGCGCGCGCCAGTGCCGACCGCCCGAAGGATCCGATCGAGCGCATGAATTTACGCGCCGAGGCGATGGGCCAGCGCGCGGCCGGGCTCAAGAAGCTCGCCGATGCGGCGGGCCCGCTCTACAAGACCCTCGATGACGGCCAGAAGCGGCGCTTCGCAACGCTGGCGCGCCTCGATCGCGGGCAGATGCGCGGCCATCGCGGCTGGCAGCATCATCATCGCGGCATGCGCGGCGGCATGATGGATAACGACGGCGGACGCTGAACCGCCGCAACTGGAAGCGAACGGCGGCCAACGCGGTCTCCCCGACGCGCGCCACCGTTCAAAGGGCCTGCCAGCCGTAGCTCGCAGGCACTAAAGCCCGCCTTCGCGCTTTGCACTACGGCGGGCAACCTTCGCTCACTTCGCGAGCGAAGGCTGGAAGCCGCCGGCGAGGCACCGGCGGCTTTTCTTTTTCTCGAGTCATTCCGGGTTCGCTCGCGCCATAAGCGCGTTTACGCGCGTCTTCGACGCGCTATGGCGCTCGCGCCCCGGAATGACTGAGAAATTGCCCGGCGTGCCGTTATTGCCGGCCAACCGCGACATTCCAACAGCGCCCGATCGGCGAAAACGCCCGCTAGTGGCCCCAAAGCGGCCGTAGGGCGCCCATGCAACGCCGGCAGCGACCACGACCTGTCCGGCATGCTAGTTTAGGCGTCGAAACGCGTGTCCCGAGTGCCGACAGATGCTCTATTCCACGCCGCCCAAATCGGCACAGCGCTGGATCAATTCGGTGGCCCTGACCATTGCGGTCGGCGTCGCCTATTTCCTGGCCGCGCGCCTGAGTCTTTTCCTCCTCACCAAACCCGATGGAGTCGCCGTTTTCTGGCCGGCGGCCGGAGTGTCTTCCGGCGTGCTGATCGGGCTTGGGTCGCGCGCCCTGTGGCCTGTCATCGCCGGCACGATGGCAGCCACCCTGATCGCGAATCTTCTCGGCGATCGCAACCTCTGGAGTGCCATTCTTTTCGCCCTGAGCAACGCGCTCGAAGCGGGGCTGGTGGCCGCTTTCATCGAACGGTATTTCGGCCAACCATTCAGCCTGGACAGGCTGCGCAACGTCATCGGGCTGCTTGCGGCGGCGATCGTCGCAACTGCCATTTCGGGGATCGTTGGAACATTGGGCTTCCGGTTGTTCCATAGTTCGTCCGCATCTTTTCTGACAATCTGGCACCATTGGTTTCTGTCCGACGCAATCGGCATTGTCACGGTTGCGCCGCTCCTGATCGGGCTCGGTGTCGCGGTGCGCGATCCGCCGCCGCACACTGAAGTCAGCGAAGGCGCCGCGGTCTTGGTCATGCTTATCATCGCGAGCGGCACCATCGTTCTCCTGCCACGGGAGCCATGGATGGCCGTGCTGCCCGCCGGATTGTTCTTTCCGCTGTTGTTGTGGGTGACGGCGCGCTGCAGGCCGGTTTTCGCCGCGGCGGCCGCATTCATCGTTGCGCTGACCGTTGTTTGGACGACGACGTTCGACATCGGCATTCTCGGCGATCCAGGCCTTCCAGTGACGCAGCGCATTCTGGTTGCCCAAGCCAGCATCCTGACGGCCTCGTTCTGCGCATTGGTTCTTGCGGCACTATTCGCAGAGCGAAAGGCGAACGAGCTTCGCCTCGCTCACTCGAACCTGATGCTGGAGCGCGAGCGGGACAATAAGTTGATGAACATGCAAGCGGTGACCGCTGCGATGGCTCACGAGCTCAAGCAGCCTTTGACGGCAATCTCGGCAAACAGCGAGGCCGTGCAAATGGTTCTTGGTCACACAAAGCCCGATCGCAGCGCGATGCGTTCGGCTTTGGACAGCATCGTCGAGGATAGTCACCGCGCCGGCCGGATATTGAGCGACATTCGTGCTCTTTTTTTGAAAACCGATAGCGAATACGAGTCCGTCGATGTGAATGAAGTTGCTTCGGGCGTCCTGCGTCTTCTGCAGGAAGAGCTGAAGGCGCACAGTGTCGTGGCCCGTGCCGAATTGGCGCCCGATTTGCCGCGCGTCATGGGCCATAAGGGCCAATTGCAGGAGGTCCTGGTAAACCTGGTGCAGAATGCCATTGAAGCGATGAGCGTCATCAGAGCAGGCCGCCGGAGGGTGTGGCTGAAAACGGAGCGGCATGGCGACGATGCCATTGTTGTTGAGGTCAAGGACTCGGGACCGGGGGTCAATCCGGCAAACCTCAACGGCATATTCGATGCATTTTTCACGACAAAATCCCGGGGAACCGGACTGGGACTGGCCATTTGCCGCATGATTATCGAGCGCCATGGCGGGCAGCTGTCCGCGTCGTCGGACGGCACGCACGGGGCGCTGTTTCTGTTCGTTCTGCCCGCGCGCAACGCCCCTGCAGGTGTCGCTTCACCCGAATAGCCGAATTACAGCGGCTTTTGTTTGTGCAAATCGAAAAATCGGATGCGGGCATCGTCCGCGCACAGCCGTTGAATGACGGCGCGCAGCGTGTCGTCGACGCCGTCACCGACGATCA
>DASSSM010000293.1:0-4757 GCA_035708425.1 Pseudolabrys sp. | reverse complement strand
GCCGGAATTTATTTGCGATCGTCGTCGGCGCCGTACTCGCCGGTGGTCCGTTCATCGCCTTTAATCTCTGGCTCGACAGTCTCATGGAACGGCAGGGTCAGTCGGAGGTGAGCACGGCTGCCAAGCGTGCAATCGCGCTTGCCGAGGCGCGGGTCCGGGATGCGGTCGGAACGCTCGATACTCTGGCTGTAGCGAGCGTCAGCTCATGCGATCAGCAGGACATGGAGGCGATGCGCCGTGCCGCCTTCAGCACGATTCCTGTCAAGGAAATTGCCGTCATCGGCCCCAACGGCAAGACGCTTTGCAATCATCTCGGCCTGCCGCCCGGCGAGCGGGAGGTGGTCTCATCCGAGCCGTTGATCGGTGCGGACGGCTACCGCCTTGACATAATATCTCTGCCGAGCGGCGAACGAATGGTGCGCTTGCGGCGTGATGTCGGCTCCGTCCAGAACAGCATCAGTGCGCTGGTGCCGACGGTGTTGTTTTTGCCGCAGGTGTCGACGGGTGGCGGGCCTTTCAGCGGTTACGCGCGTATCGTGACCGCACGGGGCGCTACGATCGGGGAGATCGGTGGCCGGACAGCCGACAGCGAGAGCGCAAATTTCAGTGCCAACATAAGGTCGAACAAATTCGGTTTTGATGTCGAAGTCCTCAGTCCGAGGGCGCGGATCGAGGCAGAGCACGCCGACCTCAAATGGCTCGGTCTGTTTGCGGCCGGCATCATCATGATGACTGTCACCGGATTTGTGGTGCTGATCCCACGTCGGGCGCCCCATAACCCGGTGGCCGAAATCGAACGTGCGCTCGAAGCGGGCGAATTCATCCCGTACTACCAGCCCATCGTCGACATCCGTTCGGGCCAGCTGCGCGGCGCGGAAGTGCTGGTTCGCTGGCGCAAGCCGGACGGTACTCTTGTCCTGCCGGGTTCATTCATTCCGCTAATGGAATCGAGCGACCTCATCGACGATCTGACCCGTAGTTTGATGCGCCAGGTATGCACCGAAGTCGGTCCCGCGCTCGGGCGCCGGCCGGACCTGAGGATTTCGTTCAACTTTGCAGGCAAGCTTTTCAGCGAGCCGTCAATCGTCAAGGATGTACGCGATATCTTTGCGAGCTCACCGATTAAATTCTCGCAGGTCGTACTCGAAGTTACCGAGCGCGATCCGATCGAGAATTTCACCGAAACCCGTCAGACCATCGCGGCCCTGCAAGGTCTCGGCGTTCGCATTGCGATCGATGACGTAGGCACTGGCCACAGCGGCCTGTCCTACATGCTGAAGCTCGGTGTCGACATCATCAAGATTGACAAGATGTTCGTCGATGCCATCGGTACTGATCGCAATTCGACCACTATCGTCGAGACGCTTGTCGATCTCGCACGCAACATGCGCATGGATGTGGTTGCGGAGGGCGTCGAGAATTTCGAGCAGGTCATGCATCTGCGTACGCTTGGCGTGCGTGCGGCGCAGGGTTACGTGTTCGCACCGCCTTTGCCTGGAAGTTCGTTCCTGCAGCTCGTAGAAGCTCTCGATCCCTTACAACCGGCCGGACTCGAGTTCAGCGGCGCCGAGCGCATGGCTGTGTCCGCCTAGGCGCAATTGTCGACGATATGTTGACATGAAAAGGGGCGGCCTTGCGGCCGCCCAGTTAAAACGCCACGCGGGAGGAACCTCATTACGGATCGGCATATTAATTCCTGCCGACCCACGTGACCGAATGTCGTGTTGACAATCCGTCATGCGCACGCCGATTCGTCAATCGAATTTTTCAATATTGTGACAAAAGATTTCCGCTTGCTCGCGGAGGGCAGCCTGACGATCCGGTGATTCGTCCGGCCTATGCGCCCGCCAGTTCTCTTTCGATGGCTGCGATCATGAGCGGATCGGTCGGCTCGACCGCCGAGGGGAAAGCAGCCTTGAGTTGGCCGTCACGACCGATGAGGTACTTGTGAAAATTCCACCGCGGGGCCTCGCGCGTATGGTCGGCCGCGGCCCACCTATAGAACGGATGGGCGTCCTTGCCCTTCATGACAACCTTTTCGGTGATCGGAAAGGTGACGTGGTACGTCCCCTGGGCGGTTGCATGAATCTCGCTTTTGCCGCCCGGCTCCTGCCCGCCGAAATCGTTCGATGGCACGCCCAGCACGACCAACCCGCGGTCGCGGTAGCGCGTCCAGAGCAGCTGGAGGCCCGCATATTGCGGGGTGTAGCCGCATTGGGAGGCCGTGTTGACCACCAGCAACGGGTGACCCGCATACGACGAGAGCAGGATATCTTCCCCATCCAGGCCCTTGAACGTGAAGGCGTAGGCCGTCACGCGGCTCATACTGGTCGCCTGGGAGGTGTGAGCACCGAGCCCCGCGAGGGGAACAGCGGCGAGCGCAATGAAATGCCGACGGTCAATCATGCCGACACTATAGCGTGCCGGCATTCAGCCCGCTGCGCAAAATTCCGTGAAAAAAGCTGACCGATCGGCGCAATTCACGCCGCAGCTATGCGCACCGTGGTCTCAAACGACGTGCCGCACGTGTCGCATTGCCACAGATGGCGCACGCGGCTCCCTTCAAGACATTCAGACCACTCGGGAATGTAGATGCGCTCACCGCACTGGGCGCATTCAATCACCGGTCGCGAGCGCGCAAACTTTGCGATATCGCGGGACACTTCCATGGGCCTTCCTCCCGACCAATTCTTTGACGTGGCCCCGTACCCCTCGCTGTTTGTATTTTCGACGGTAGTGCAATAGCTGCGCGAATGAAGCAGGAGCGTTGACGTACCTTGCACGCGGCTCGTGAAATTTTTGCGGCAGAATGATCAAGCTCGAGTGAAAATTTTTGAGATGCCGGCAATTTTTAATTTATTGCGCTGCATCAAAGCGTGATGCCAAATTTTCCCAGCGTCCAGATTGTCGCAAGATAAAGCGCGAAGGTGAGCACGCAGCACACTGCAAGCGTTGGCCAAAAACCGATTCCGTGCCGCAGCATTGTTGGCATCACAAGAAACATCGGAAGCGTTGGAAGGACGTACCAAAACGTCGACTGCGCATGCGTCGCGATGCGTTCGGCGTCGCTGGTATCGTGCCACAGCCATAAAATGCCGAGGATAGACACTAGCGGCAACGACACGATCAGCGCACCGAGGGTCGGTGAGCGCCGCGCCACTTCCGAGACGATGGCAATGATGACACCGGACAACGCAGCCTTGGCGGTCAGATAGAGCATTCGAGCCTCCAGCGGATGGAACCCGGAGCGTGCGCTGCGGTTAGGCTATAGGCTCAAAAGAGGGATGACCATGCGCGTTGTATTTATTGGATTTATTGCTCTTTGCCTTGTTTGGTCCGGAGATTTTACATCCGCGCCGGCGCGTGCCAACGACAAGCCAGCCGATAAATCAGACTACAGCACCGGCCGCCAGCAGACCCCGGAGACGACGGGTCAGAAGCAGCCGCAAGGTTGGACCGGCCCGCTCGAAACCGGATCCGGGGGCGCGCCCCCAGAGAGCCCACAGGGTCAGAGCCCGCCGGGCATGCAGTCCGCGCCGGAAGGCTCATCAAAGACAACTGTCGCGCCGGACAAGAGCAAGTAGCGCCATCATCATCTGCCTGGCAACTGCGACCTCGGTTGTCGCCGCGTTGCATTTTGTTGGATTTTGCAACGGCTACCGAAGCAGTGGAATGCACTCGGGGTTGGGGGCAAGATACGGACTTGTGACGGGATTGCCGGCTCAAGAGGATTCTACGTGAGCCAGAAGACCCTCGAGAAACCGCGGACCAAAGTAAAATCGAAGACGCAGCGGCCGCCGCTGTGGAAGGTAATTCTGCTCAATGATGACTACACCCCGCGAGAATTCGTCGTCCTGGTCCTTAAGGCGGTCTTCCGAATGAATGAAAGCCATGCCTACAAGGTCATGATGACAGCGCACCAGAAGGGCGCCTGCGTGATCGCCGTCTATACGCGCGACGTGGCGGAAACCAAGGCGAAGGAAGCGACCGAGATGGGCCGCGCAAAAGGCTATCCGCTTTACTTCACGACCGAGAAGGAAGAGTAGCGGGCGGCGCTTCGTCGCACCGATGCAAAAAACGGTAGAGTTCCGGAGCCTGCAGCCGGATGAACTCATGCGTCAGGCCGCCGTGCCGGCTGAGCCAAACTTTGATATCGGTCGGGTAAGATTTCCAGAGTGCTGCAGTCCCGCCGGGCAGGTCGGCGAGGCGGAAGCCAAAACTGGCCTCGGGCGTGACACATATGTGGTCTCGGTTGAGATGACCGAGGACCATTGTGCATTCGGATTCGCATGGGCCGGCAATCCGTACATGCACGCCATCTCGTCGATACTGGGCCCAGCGCGCAGCATAGTTGCCGATGCTGCCGCCACGATCGTAAATGATGTCGACTGTTTCGGCTTGCGACGGCCACACGATCAACGCCGCAATTGCCGCTGCAACGACGCTGTTTCTTATCGAGTAATCTCGCCCCACCATTTTCAGGCGTGTGGCGTATTTTTTGGCGCTTCGCGTCCTCCAATTGGTGGAGAGAGTCCGCTAGCCCCACAATTTTTGGCCGCCGTCACAGTGTGAGATTGCACACATTGTTGTGATCGCTGAAGCGGGACGGCCGGGGCTGTTCGGGCGTTCATACCTGTTGAGGGAAATTGAAGGCGGAGGGACAAATGGCGCAAGCCGGGCAGAGCACGATGGCGGACCAGGATACCTGGTCGCGCTATGCACCACAGGTGCTGAGCACTGTGCGTATCATGATCGCG
>DASSSM010000292.1:0-2472 GCA_035708425.1 Pseudolabrys sp. | reverse complement strand
TCAGCATGACCTACTTCGACACCGAGCCGAGCGAAGATACCTTGCAGGAAGCGCTCGCGGTCGGACGCAAAGGCGTTGAGCTCGACGACCAGGATGCAATGCTCAGGTTCACGTATGGGCGCGCGCTTCTGGCCGCGAAATCCTATAGCGATGCGATTGCGGAGCTGGAAATCGCGATCGAACTAAACCCCTATCTTGCGCCAAGCTATTGCGGGCTCGGCGATTCACTTGCCTACGAGGGCCGTTTTGACGAGGCGATTCCTTATTTCCAGAAGGCCATCGAATTGAGCCCGCACGATCCCCTGCGCTGGGCCTTCTATTCGTACCGCGCGCTCGCGCATATCTTTGCGCGGCAATTCGATCTGGCCGCCGAATGGGCGTACAAGGCGACGCGGGTGCCGAACGCGCACTACTGGCCTTTCGCTCATCGCGTTTCGGCGCTCGGGCATTTGCAACGACAGGACGATCTGCCCACCGCGAGGGACGAACTGCTGCAGCGCAATCCGGATTTCAGCTGTAGCTTCGCGCGCCGGCGACTCTTCTACGTCCGGGACAGCGCCCAGCTCGATCTTTACATCCAGGGCCTGCGCCTCGCCGGTATAAAAGACTGACCTGTCCGCCCATGCCGATAACAGACTTCAATCTCACTCGATCACTTCGTCTGCAGCGACGATCAGGCCGGCCGGCGGAGTCAATCCGAAAGCTTTTGCCGTTTTGACATTAAGGGCGGTTTCATACCTGACCGGAACCTGTACCGGAAGGTCGGCCGGCTTGGCGCCACGAAGAATTTTATCCACATACAATGCCGCCTGCCGGTAATGGTCGGCAGCTACAATCCCGTACGACATGAGACCCCCGGCGCGGACGATGTACTTGAAGCTGTAAACCGCCGGCAGACGATGTCGCGCCGCGAGTGCGACAATGAGGTCGCTGTTGACGCTGGTCGTGCTGTCGGGCAGCACGACCATGGCGCTGTTTGGCACGCTGGCAATGGCGATGATGACGCGCTCGATGTCCGCGGCATCGTTCTCGGTCGGGCCGGGGATTGTGCCAATTCCGAGCGCCGGCGCAGCGGCTTCAGCTGCACGAAGCAGGTAATCAAAATAGACGGCCGTTTTTGGATTTCCCAAAAGCGCCACGCGTGCGGTCTGCGGCGCGACCTCCTTGAGCATGCCCAGCCATTTGCCGACTATGCTTGGCTCGTAGGCCATGAGGCCGGTGAGATTGCCGCCGGGGTGCGCGAGGCTTGCGATGAATCCCGCGCCGATCGGATCGATGACGTAAGTGAACACGATCGGTATCGTCCGGGTTTCCTTTTGCAAGGCGGCCGTCACCGGTCTCGATAGCGCGAAAATCACGTCGGGCTGCGTGTCGACCAGCTCCTTGGCGATGGTCTGCGCATGAACGGCCGCCGGAGCAACGCGATAGTCGATATGAATGTTGCGTCCCTCGGACCACCCGTGCTGTTCGAGTTCCTGCTGGAATGCTTTTATGTCGGGGTTGTCGATGCTGACGAGCATGCCGACGCGCCGGATGCGTTCGGGCTTCTGGGCACGCGCAGCGGCGGGACACGCCGCCACACCGAGACCGATCAGGAAATCGCGTCGTCTCATGGTCGCCCTCGAGACGGGACGAGGGATGGTAGCAATTCTCACTTGTGCTCAGAAAGGGGCAGCCGCAACGATTAATTGAAGATTGGAGGCCCGGCCTGGAATCGAACCAGGCTTGCAAGACCTTGCATGGCTTCTGCGTCGCCACTCCGCCACCGGGCCGGGCGCAGCAATAGGCCGGCGGGCCTTGATGTAAAGTGCAGGACTGTCGCTGATGCGGGTTTCGGTCAATCCGAAGTTATTTTGTCATTCCGGGGCGCGCCCATAAGCGCGTGTACGCGCGTCTTCGACGCGCTATGGGTGCGAACCCGGAATCCAGAAACAAACTCAGTGCTCGTGTCTGGATTCCGGGTCCGGCCTGCGGCCGTCCCGGAATGACTAGTTGGATGGCCGGCACAGAAACGTTATGCGCCACTGGTTGTGGCCGATGTTGCGCTCGGCGCGCTCGGCTTTGAACCCGGCCTTGCGCAGCCGCTCGAGCATCGCGGCCTCGGTATAGTGTGACAGTCCCGCCGTCTTCTTCAGGCGCAGATAGTCCGACGCGAAAATGCGCACGAGCCCGAATGCCGCTGCCCAGAAGAAGCCGTTGGCCGCGCCGAAGCGCAGCAGCGACAGCGCGGCGGCCGGCGCCGCGAAATGCGGCGGCACGACGTCGCCGAGGATGAACAATCCGTCCGGCTTGAGCAGCGCGCGGAACATCGCGAGCAGGCGGTCGAGCTCGGCCTGCGTCAGGTATTGCGCGACCGAGTGCATCACGACGAGATCGAACGAGGCCTTCGGCAGCGCCGCCGCCTGCTCGGCGGTGATCACGGCGACCTTCGGATGCCCGGCATAGCGCATGGTGAGCGAGGCGCGCACGTTC
>DASSSM010000291.1:0-2707 GCA_035708425.1 Pseudolabrys sp. | reverse complement strand
AAGAAGTGTCGTTCGTCGATGACGCCAGCGCGGCCATCGGGCGATCAGTGCGCGCCGCCGCGCCGGATGTCCGCTTCGATCAGGAGCTTGCTGCCGCCGCCAAAGCGCACACGATAGACCTGCAGATTCTCCATGATCCGCTCGACGTAATTGCGTGTTTCGGAAATCGGAATTCGCTCGACCCAATCGACGGGATCGACGTTAGGGTCGCGCGGGTCGCCATAGGCGGCGATCCATTGTTTCACCCTGCCGCGGCCCGCGTTGTAGCCGGCGAAGGTCAGGATATACGAGCCATTATAGCCGCCGAGCAGAATGGCGAGCTCGGCTGCTCCCATCTGCATGTTGTAGACGGGGTCCTTGAGAAGGCGCTCGCGGCTGTAGGCAACCTTGAATTTCGCGGCGGTATCGATGCCGGCTGCGGGCGTTACCTGCATCAGCCCCATCGCGTGAGCGCTTGAGACGACCTTTTGATTGAAGTGACTTTCCTGGCGCGCGATCGAATAGGTGACTGCAGGCTCAACCGGAGGGGCGATCGGCTGATAGTCCGGCAGGCCAACTGTCGGATATGCGTAATGCTCGAGTGGAAGGCCGCGGCGGTAGGCGGCTTCACCGAGCAGGAGCATTGCGCGGCCATCTCCGTGTTTAGCCGCGAGTTCGCCCATCATCGCCATTCCCGCGATGTCGGTCGCGCTCTCGCCAAGCTCGGCATAGATCGAGGCCAGCATGTCCCGCTCGCCGAGCTCGTAAAGAATCGCCGCCGCCCGTACGACTTCAAGATTGTTCAGCACATTCGTTTCTTGCGGCGTGAAGGCGGGTGGCGCGCGCAGCCCGACATCTTTGAGCCCGAGACGCGCGCGCGCGAGCTGGCCGTAATAGGTCGCCACGTGCTGCCCGGCCATTTCGTAGAAAGCTTTCGCCTGCGCAATCTGGCCCATCGCCTCGGCAGCACGGCCTTGCCAGTAGCCGCCGCGTGAAAGCGCGTGCGGATTGTGGGTGCCTTCCACGATGCGCGCGAAGTGCTGCGCGGCCGCTTTCGGGTTGTGCAGATAGCGCAGGGCGACCCAGCCGGCCGTGAAATGTGCGTCAACGCGGTACACGCCGCGCATCGGAGGCGCCGCATCGCGGGCAATGTTGTAAGCGGCCTGCGGATCATGCTCGTCCAGCAGCTTGCGCACCAGCAGACGCCGCTCGAGCCACCATTGGTCGAGATCGACAAGAGCCTCCGGCTCCTTCGGTGCTGTCAGGATGAGCTTTCCGGCTTCTTCCGGCTTGTTGTTCTGCCGCAGCCACTGCACGCGGGCAAAGATGTAGCCGGGCTCACGTTGGGCGGCCACAGGCACGGCGTCGAGCAGTGCTCTTGCATTGCGCGCCTTTTGCAGGACCGCGGCGCGTGCCCGGGCGATCGCAAGGTCGTTGCCGCCAAGGCGTTCGGCGGCGCGCAGACCGGCGGCGGCATCGCCGGCGTAGAAGCGGGTCTCCATGCGCACCTTGTGATCGGCGGCGGTGAGCATGCCGCCGAACGTCTCGAGTACCTTTTTCTCGACTTCTGCGCTGCAGTCGTCGTGGCGCCAGGCATGCTTCACCAGTGCCGCAGCACCGTCGCGGTCGCCTTGGGCGAGCAAGACGCGCGCGAGCACGTAGCGTCCCTTCGCGGTTGACGGCGTCTTCTTGGTGAAGAAAGCCCGTACCGCAGCGGCATCGACACCGTCATTCCAAAGAGCGTTCTCGGCGCGGCGGCGGATTAGCGGCACGTGCGGCCACGCAGGATTGTTGTGTGCGAAAGCAGCGTATCGTTCGAATGATGGATTGGTGTTATCCGAACGTAGGATGACCCACTCGGCCAGCTTTCGGGCAACCGGATCGGAGATGCTCGCCTGGGCGGTATTGGCGTCGGCGTCTCTGCCTTTGCGCGCCGCTTCAATCACACGCTTTACCGCGGCGACGTCGTTCGGGGAGGTGGCCGCGTTAGGCGCAACAGCAAACGGCCCCGACGCTGGGCGAACAAGCGGCTTGAATTCAACGCGGCTCTCGAACAGTGCCCCATGCAAACCGACATTGGCTTGAGCAAAGGCCGTCAGCCCGCTCGCGGTGGTTTGCGGCCGTGCCTGAGGCAACGGCGCTGCTTGCCGCACGGGTGCGAGAGTTTGCTTGGTAGCCGCCGCAGCGGGTCGCGGGCGCGGCAAGGGCACTTTTTGTCCGGCCGGCAGCGCCGCTTCCGCGCACAGCCCGCAGGTTGCAATGACTGCCAAAAATAAGCCCCAGCGGCTGTGGCCAGTCGCGCCCATTAAACCCCGCACTTGTCCTTCGATCCGTCCGACTCAGTTGCCGAAACCGCAAATCGGTCAGCCCATTAGGCCAAAACTATTGATGAATGATACCGAAAAATTTCATCCGCCGGCATTATAGCGGTAAGATGGGCAAAAACACGATGTCGCATGCTGAGTTCCAGGTTGGCGGTGGCAGCGGAGGGCTTTCTTCGCGCTCTCCGACCCGATATCAATGGAGCTTAAACGCGCCTGTTGTGGAGAAGTCGTGTCATGGCCGCCAAGACGAGCTTTCGAGGCTCTTTTACAGCGCTGGTCACGCCGTTCAAAAACGGCTCGCTCGACGAAAAGGCGTTTCGCGACATCGTCGAATGGCAGATCGCGGAGGGCACAAACGGCCTAGTTCCTGTGGGAACCACGGGGGAAAGCCCGACTTTGTCGCA
>DASSSM010000290.1:0-4685 GCA_035708425.1 Pseudolabrys sp. | reverse complement strand
GATGGATAATCTGGACAAGCGCACCGAGGAGATCACGGTCGGCGTGAACAGGATGACGAGTACCGCGACGCGCCAGATCGATATTGCGGGCCGGGCAATTACCGACCTCGCGCATAATCCGCAACGTTTCCTCTTTGGAGGCAGCGGCAGTAGCAGCAGCGACAGCAGCTCAAGCGCCAGTTCGCCGCCGCCAGCGCCGCCACCGGCGCGCACGCCACCAGCGCGCACGCCAACGCCGCCACCAGCACCGGCGCGCGCCCAGCGATAGGGGCGCCGGGAAAATTGGCCCTAACGATGAAGCGATTGTGACCCGCCGCGTAGGCCGAATGACGATTTGCGCCGTCCACACCTCCTGCTAGTTTAGCGGCCTTAAAGGAGCAGCCGGGGGGTCGCTCGCCATGCAATTCCGCAGCGACCAAATGCTGCCTGCGTCGGCGCATCTTCGTCCGGCGACAATCGCAATCTTTTTCGTCCTCCTAATGGCAGTTGCGTCGGTTCCAATTGCGACGCATCCGCTGCCGCCGCTGTCGGACTACGTCAACCACCTCGCTCGGACCCACGTCATCGACGCAATCGGCACAGATTCCAATCTCAGCCGCTACTACACGGTCGAGTGGCAGATCATTCCCAACCTGATGATCGATCTGATCGTCCCGATCCTGCACCGGTTCATGAGCGTCTATCTCGCGGGCCAGATTTTCACGATCCTGGCTTTCTTGCTGATCGCTTCCGGGGCGCTTGCATTGAGTCGTGCGTTCAATGGTCGCTGGTCGCCGGTGCCGCTCGTGGCCTTGCCGCTTCTCTATAACGGCGTGCTGCTGGTCGGCGTGATGAACTATGTGTTCGGTATCGGGCTCGTTCTTTGGGCGCTTGCGTTCTGGGTGATGCTTCGCGAGCGCGCTTGGCCCTGGCGGTTCGCGGTATCGATGTTGTTCGCGATTGCGCTGTTCATCTGCCACCTGTTTGCGGCCGGCGTGTACGGACTGGGTCTGCTCGCACTTGAACTAAATCGCCTGTGGCTGGGCAGACATGAACCCTGGGCGGCGCGCTTCGCCGAGTTTGCGGCCGCTGGAATACCTTTCGTGCCGCTCGCCGTGCTTCTGGTCGTCAGCCCGACGTGGAATGCCCCAGGCTCGCCGGCATTTTGGGAACTCAGCGGCAAGCTGCAGGGCCTCGTCGCGGCGTTCGATGCCTACTATCTGGCAGTGGCCACCGGCTTGCTGGCAGCCGCTACCGCGGGCGCGGTCTATGCCTGGCGCCGCGGCATCCTGACTTTCAATCCGGCCGGCTGGGCCATCCTCACCGTCGGCTGCGTTGCATATCTTGCCCTGCCTCGCGCCTTATTCGGCGCGCATCTCGCAGATCAGCGCCTGCCGATTGCGATTGCATTTATGCTTGTGGCTTGCTTCGACGTCGACTTGCGAGACCGCGCGATCCGGCACGGCTTCATGGCTCTGGTCGCGGCGCTGCTAGTCGTGCGGGTCGCTGAGGTCCAACTAGTCTGGAACCACCTTGATCGCGGTACCAAGGAATTTTTCCAGTCGGTCGAGAAGATCAAGCGCGGTGCGCGCGTTCTTGTCGTCTACGGCGATCGATCAACTGGCAAAGAGATCAGTGATTTCAACCTGGTGCACGCGGCGTCGATCGCGGTCATCGAACGTTCGGCGCTCGTTTCGACGGAATTCACCGTCAAAGGCAAACAGATCCTGCATGCGCGCAAGGAATTCCGGAAATATGTGGAAACCGAAGACTGGTCGCCGCCCTCTTTGCCCTACGTGCTGCAGGTCGCGGAGGGCGACAAGGCAGATGCTTCATATTTCTGGAATGATTGGCCGCAGCACTACGACTATGTCTACGTCCTGTTCACGACGCCGGGCATGCGCAACCCGGACAAGAACCATCTCGGACTCATCTACGAAGGCGGAGCTTTCCAGCTCTATCGCGTGCTTCCGACCATTAGCGCGGTCGGCCGCTAGCTGAACGCTTCAATCGACTTCGAGCGGCAGCTGCACTGGTTGCTTACGCTTGGCCGAAAGGTCTAGCGCCTTTGTCAACATCAGGTTGCGGTGCGCTTCCTCGACGGTCGCCGCAGCCGTCGGCAGTCCAAGCGCGATGCGGTTGAGCCACGAGTCGGTTTCTTCCGCCATTGGTCCGCGCAGTTCGCCGAGCGCCATGTCGCCAGGGGGGTAGCTGCCCATGAAGTCGACCAGCCGGCTGGCGTCGGGATTGTATCCTTCTGACTGCGGCTTGGAGACCGCAAGGACGATGTCGCGGTGCGTATCGTCAATGGTGAGAACCCCGGTCGTGCCGACGATGCCGACCTCGAGAGAATATACCGCAGCCGGCCACGTCACTGGCAGCGCCCACGACATATTCAGGTGATAGATGGTGCCGTCGGAAAAATTGATCATGCCGGCGGTCCCGTCGATGCCCTTGTAGGAAGGCCCGAGCACCTTGTCGACCGAGCGCGCGTAGCATTCGACCGCGGTTTTTCCTTCCAGGCACCACATACAGATGTCGAGAGCGTGCGTGCCCGATATCACCATCGGAGAGATCGTCGAGGGGTCGTCGGTGCGCTTGTAGTTGTCGATGGCGACGAGCCGATTCATGAATGCGCGCGAGGTGACCATCGTGACGTCGCCGAGCGCGCCGGTACGGCATTTTTCCTTGGCGGCCAGCCAGCGGCGGCGGAAGCGCTGCGTGTAGCCGACGACGGCGTCGATCTTGGCGTCCTTGATCGCCTTGAGAACCCGCGCGGATTCCTTGAGGTTGGTTGCCAGCGGCTTCTCGATCAGCATCGGGATGCCGCGCTCGACCGCCGTCATGATCGGATCGACATGCAGGTGCTCGTCGGTGCAGATGATCGCTGCCGTCACCTCCGGCCGCTTCAGCAGCTCGACGTGATTTTGCGTGACGAAATCGGCGCTGATTTTCGGACCTACTTCGCCCGCTCGGTTCGGATTCTTTTCGGCAAGGCCAATCCATTCGACTGCCGGATGGCGAGCCGCCACTTCGCCGCGGAAAAGCCCCACGCGACCCCCGCCAATGATGGCAAGGCCGACGCCCTTGGCGGACCTCTTCATTGGTTCACCCCGGCGCGGATCTTCTGCTTGAACTCCGCGATCGCCGAAATCGCCTCGTTAGTAAGCGGCAGATCGACCGGTTCGCCGCGATCCGCGGAAAGGTCCGCCGCGCTGTAGGTTTCCATTACGCGCCGCGCGCTCTCCGGCGTCACCATCACCGGCGTGTCGCGGATGCAGGCCTCGAGGAAATGGATCGTCTCCGGCCCCATGCCCCCGGCGAACACGTTGTCCACCCATTCGCCCGGCATGGTCGACATCGGGAATTGCTGACCATCCTTCATGGTGTTGAGCCAGTTGTCGCGCTGGGTGTCGTCGAGGAACAGCGCGCCTTCGGTGCCGGTGATCTCGATCCAGGTTGCACAGTAGTTCGGATAGCTCGGCGGCAGATTCCAGCCGCCGCAGATCATCACGGCGACGCCGTTGTCCATGGTGATGTTGGTGAACATGATGTCGTGCGATCCGTTTACGGACTGCATGTAGCCGTAGGCGCCCTGCGAATAGACTTTGACCGGCTTCGCCGGCTCCAGCAGCCAGAACACGAAATCAAGATCGTGTGTTGATTCCATGACTACCGGCGATAGCCGCACACGGCTCGCGATCTTCTTGCCAAGGCTGCGCGAAAGATGCCGGCTCACCATTACCGAGACGACATTACCGAGCGTGCCATCGGCGATCTTCTTCTTGGCGTAGGCGATTTTCGGATTGAAGCGCTGGGAATAGCCGATGGTGAACTTGAGATTGTTGCGCTTGGCGAGCTGAATGAGCTCGTCCGCCTCCCACAGCTCCAGCGCGATCGGTTTTTCCAGCATCACGTTCTTGCCGGATTTCAGGCAGTCACGGCAGATCGGGTAATGGTTCGATTCCGGCGTGGTCGAGATATAGACGACCGAAATATTGTCGTTCTTGATGATGTCGTTGTAGTCGAGCGTCGCGGCAGCGGGCTTGTACAGCTTCTTCACTTCGGCGAGCCGATCGGGGCGGATTTCGCACAAATGCAGTTTGTCGACCAATGCCGTGCGCGCCAGTGTTTCCGCACGCGTGCCTCCGACCCATCCGACGCCGATCACCGCAGCTTCAACCGTTTTCACCGACGCTTCCTTTCGTTTCTTATGATATGCCGCGACCGGCCGGCCACGCGGGCGGCAGACTAGCCCACGGGTTTAGCGACCGGAAGGGCAAGGTTTTTCAACGTGCGAAAGCAACCTGGCCCACACCGAACACTTGCGCCGCAAACTGCGGATAGACCTCGGCGAGTTGCGGGGCGATCACTTTGCGCATCAGCTTGAGCGTTTCGGGCGTCGGTGCCGGCGTCTCGGGCACGCTCTGCGGCCTATCGAATGCGAATCCGGTGTTTTCGACGATCTCCTCCAGCGTGTGGCCCGGGTGCACGCTTGCCAGCGTGAAACGCCCATCGGCAAATGTGAACGCGCAGCGGTTGGTCACCAGCCCGATCGGCCCTCCGGTCCGGAAGACATTTCCGTCGTTGGTGCCCGGCGCGCTGACGAAGTCGACCTTTGGAACGAGCGTGCGGCGGGAATGCTCGGTGCGAAACAGGATCACCTTGGGCACGACGTAATAAAGATAGGCCGAACCAAATGAGCC
>DASSSM010000289.1:0-12878 GCA_035708425.1 Pseudolabrys sp. | reverse complement strand
CGCGCCTGCTATTGCACCGTGCGGCGGTCGCGGTGGGTGCGGGTGAGCCCGCCGCCACCAGGCTCGCCGCACAGGCGAAACGTCTTGCAACCGATATAGGGTTCGACGTGGTCAATGGTTGCCTGCAACTGCACGGCGGCTATGGCTACCTTCGCGATTATCCAATCGAACGCGTGTTGCGTGATGTACGCGTGCATCAAATTCTCGAAGGTACCAATGAGATCATGCGCCTCATTGTGAGCCGCGCTATGCTCGGAAACTAGCAGTCAGGGAGGGCAGGATGGAACAACTTCCACGTCGCTATCTTACGCGCGCCGAGATGGAGAAACGCATCGCTCGTTTCAACGACTTGAAGGGATTCGACGGCGGCCTGCCGGACAGCAAGATGCCGGGCTGCGAGCGCACTCTATTCAATGTGATCGGCTTCCAGCCACCCGAAAACGTCGGCGCGAACGCAACATCCCCGGTTGGCGACCATGCGGCGCGCATGGCCGCGATCAAGATCCGCGAGGGGTTCAACCTCGGCTACTGCAAGGCCAAACCCGGGCACGGGCCGGAGATGCACAATCACGATACCAACGAAACCTTCATCGCCATGACCGGCGCTTGGCGCGCGAGCTGGGAAGATAAGGACGGGAATGTCGAATCCGTCGATCTTGGGCCGCTTGATGTTGTGTCATTCCCGCCCGGAATGATCCGCCGCTTCGAGAATGTCACCAAGGGCGATCCGAACCAAGAATCAATTTTGATGTTTGTCATTGGCGGTGACGCGCCGCAGGCGGAATTCTCCGACCAAGCGATGCAGCGGCTGGAAAAGGCGGGCGTGTGGCCGCCGAGCGCGTGAATCGCGTGACGCAGCATGGCTTTTCCTGGCGATGAAATCCTTTTCGAGCGACGCGGGGCGGCCGGGGTTGTCACGCTCAATCGGCCCAAAGCGCTCAACGCTGTGACCCATGGCATGGTGCGCGCGCTCCGTGCCGAACTCGATCGCTGGGCGGACGATCCGGCGATCACGCGCGTCGTCATCATGGCGGCAGGGGAGCGCGCTTTCTCGGCAGGAGGCGACATCCGGGCGCTGTATGACCTCGGCAAAGCCGGCCGTATAGATGACGCGCTGCAGTTCTGGCGCGACGAATATCCGCTCAACCTGGCCATCAAGAACTATCGCAAGCCGTACGTCGCATTGATCGACGGCATCGCGATGGGTGGGGGCATCGGCGTGTCAGTGCACGGCTCGCATCGAATCGCAGGTGACCGGTTCTCTTTCGCAATGCCGGAAGTGGGCATCGGCTTTTTTCCGGATGTGGGCGCAACCTGGTTTCTGCCGCGGATGCCGGGAGAGTTGGGTGCCTATTGTGCCCTGACCGGCGATCGGTTCGGGATGGCGGATGCAGTTTCGTGCGGCGTTGCAACGCATCGCATCTCATCAGCGCAATTTGACGCGGTCCTCGATGGGTTGATGGGAACTGTTTCCGTCGACGCTGTGCTTGCCGCCTTCGCCAAACCGGTGGAGGAGGGGCCGATCGCACATCGTAAGGATGTCATCGATCGCATCTTTGCGGCCGATCGGGTTGAAGACATTTTCGATGCTCTCGATCGAGAGAGACGATCATCATCTACCGACGCCGAATGGGCGCAGAAAACCATTGCCACGATACGCACCAAGTCGCCGCTCAGCCTCAAAATTGCCTTGGCTCAGGTCCGCCGCGGCAAGCGCTGGGATTTCGAGACGTGCATGCGCACGGAATTCCGCATAGTGTCGCGGATCGTCGAGGGACATGACTTTTATGAAGGCGTACGCGCCGTGATCGTGGACAAGGACAACGAGCCGCGCTGGCAACCTGCGGAACTTGCGAAAGTGAGTGATGCGGACGTCGAACGCCATTTCGAGCCGCTCGGGGAAGCTGAATTGGTGTTGCCGTGAACAAACCGGCCACGCACGAAGACGTTCGAACTCTTGAGCCGGTTCATGAGCACGAGGGTGATCGGTCGATCGGGCGTTGGACGAGGCGGCTTGTTCTTTTTCTGCGGGCAATGGCCGCCATCTCGATGTTCAAGGGGCTCTATCACTGGGCGCAAGTCTGCGGGATAGGATTCGGGGAGACACTATCCTTTGAATATCATTCAATCGCGTGGCAGACCGCGACCGTCTTTTTCGCCGTCATTGATCTCGTTGCGGCCATCGGCCTGTGGCTTGCGGCGGCGTGGGGCGCGGTGATCTGGCTTACGTCAGTTGCCTCAATGCTGGCGGTGGAAATATTTTTTCCACAGGTGTTCGGCGGCGGCTGGCTCACCGGTGCCCTGGAGGGCGCCCTGCTTGCTCTTTATCTTTGGCTCGCGTTGAAGTCCGCGCAAGAACATCCGCTGTAAACGGGAGGGCGCCATGGCGCGCATCGGATTTATCGGCCTAGGCAATATGGGATTGCCGATGGCGCAGAATCTGCTCAAGGCCGGCCACCAGGTCGAAGGCGTCGATGTCAATCCAGCGGCGATCGAGAAGCTCAGGGCAGCCGGCGGTGCAAGCGTCGAAGCGGCGAAGGGAGCAGCGTCACGGGCGGACGTCGTCATCACCATGCTGCCGTCCGGCAAGGAGGTGCGCGACGTCTATCTCGGTTCGTCCGGGATCATCGAGAACGCGAATGCAGGTACGCTGCTGATCGATTGCTCGACCATCGACGTTGAAACGGCACGCGCGGTTGCTGCCGAGGCGGAGAAGAAGGGCTTGCTGATGCTCGACGCGCCTGTTTCAGGCGGCGTCGGCGGAGCGACCGCCGGAACGCTCACGTTCATGGTCGGCGGCAGCGCGCAGGCATTCGCGCGCGCCCAATCGATCCTCGAGAAAATGGGCAAGACAATCGTGCACGCGGGTGGTCCCGGCAACGGGCAGGCCGCCAAGATCTGCAACAATATGATCCTCGGTATATCGATGATCGCTGTTTCGGAAGCCTTCGTTCTTGCCGAGAAGCTCGGTCTCGATCACCAGAAGTTGTTCGACATTTCCTCGAAGTCGTCGGGGCAATGCTGGTCTTTGACAACCTACTGTCCCGTACCGGGACCGGTTCCCACGTCGCCCGCCAACCGCGACTACCAGGCCGGATTCACCGCGGCGATGATGTTGAAGGATCTCAAGCTGTCCCAAGATGCGGCAAAGGCGACGCGAACCAAAACAGAACTTGGTGCCGATGCCGAGCGCATCTATTCCCAATATGTGGCAAGCGGCGAAGCGGCGCGTGACTTTTCCGGCATCATTCGTTTTGTCCGCAGGTGATGCAGGGTTTTAGCGTGAACGAAGGCTTGCGCGCTTTTGTAGAATTGTAAGATCAACAGAGTGTTCACCGTCGCAAATAAACCTAATCTTTATGGTGTTATTTAAGCCGATTTTAGACTGGCTCTTCTAGGGTCCGCCCCATCCGGAACGAGGAAGACAGGGCCTCGCAACCGGGAACGTGCATATAAAACGCAAGGGGCGTTGAACATGAAAGCCGTCGCTAAGACGGTCGAGCCCGCCGGACGAGAGGCGACGCTCGACCACATTCGGCCACAGTACTTGGAGGCCTTGACGCTAGTCGAACGGCTGCATCGCCGCTTGCTCGACGTGATCAAGGATGAATTCGATCGGCGCGGTCGCTCCGACATCAATTCGGTGCAGGCGCTGCTCCTCTACAACATCGGAGACAAGGAACTGACGGCCGGTGAGCTGCGCACGCGCGGCTACTATCTCGGTTCGAACGTTTCCTACAACCTCAAGAAGCTCGTCGAGATGGCGTTCCTCGATCACCAGCGTTCACGGGTCGATCGGCGCTCGGTACGCATTAAGCTCACCGACAAGGGCCGCGAGGTGCGCGACATCATCGAAACGCTTTACCAGAAGCACGTGCGCACGGTTGAGCAGGTGGGCGGCATCAATGCCGAAGAGTTCTCCACGCTCAACAAGTCACTGCACCGGCTTGAGCGCTTCTGGACCGACCAGATCCTTTACCGGCTCTAATTCGACTTCGGGGGATTGGAATTGCCCCGGCCGCCTTGCGGCCGGGGTTTTTATTGTGCCTGCCCGGCGCCAAAGCGGCCCCTAGATGTTGCGGCCGTGAGCGGTCCACAGCCCAATGCTTGGCGGTTCGGTGTCGATATGCTATTTCCGGGCGCAATCCCGGACCCATTTCATCGTTCGGCGCCGATAGCTCGCGGCGCCAGGAGATCGTGATGTCGGCGACGTCGAACCCCAAGGCTGCTGGCGATATA
The DNA here is from genome assembly GCA_035708425.1 of Pseudolabrys sp. Taxonomy (GTDB): domain Bacteria; phylum Pseudomonadota; class Alphaproteobacteria; order Rhizobiales; family Xanthobacteraceae; genus Pseudolabrys. The sequence continues at coordinate 8,639 of DASSSM010000289.1, read as the reverse complement.
GAGGCTCTTTTCTCGGCGCCGTTGAACGATGTCGACCCCGACATCGCTGATGCGATCGGGAAAGAGCTTGGGCGCCAGCGCGACGAGATCGAGCTGATCGCCTCCGAGAACATCGTCTCACGGGCGGTGCTGGAAGCGCAGGGATCGGTCCTGACCAACAAATATGCTGAGGGCCTGCCTGGTAAACGTTATTACGGTGGCTGCCAGTACGTGGATGTCGCCGAGCGGCTGGCAATCGACCGCGTCACAAAGTTGTTCGGGTGCAAGTTCGCGAACGTGCAGCCGCATTCGGGTGCTTCGGCCAACGCGGAGGTCTTCTTCGCGTTGTTGCAGCCGGGCGACACTTTTATGGGACTCAATCTGGCCGCCGGCGGCCATCTCACGCACGGCTCACCGGTCAACATGTCGGGAAAATGGTTCAAACCGGTGCCGTATGGCGTTCGTCGTGACGACCACCGGATCGACATGGAGGAAGTTCGACGGCTTGCGCGTCAGCATAGGCCAAAGCTGATCATCGCCGGGGGCTCGGCGTATCCGCGCATAATCGATTTCCGTGCCTTTCGGGCGATTTGCGACGAGGTCGGCGCACTGTTGATGGTGGACATGGCGCATTTCGCCGGGCTTGTCGCCGCGGGCTTGCATCCGTCGCCATTCCCGCACGCGCATGTGGTGACGACGACGACGCACAAGACGTTGCGTGGCCCGCGCGGTGGCGTGATCCTGTCGGATGAGGAGGACATTGCGAAGAAGCTCAACTCCGCGGTGTTTCCCGGAATGCAGGGCGGACCGCTGATGCACGTGATTGCCGCGAAGGCTGTCGCCTTTGGCGAGGCGCTGCGGCCGGCGTTCCGCGCCTATGCCCGCAACGTGATCGAGAATGCCAAGGCGCTCGCCGAGACGCTGAAATCGCACGGACTCGACATCGTCTCAGGCGGCACCGACACCCATCTGATGCTGGTCGACCTGCGGCCGAAACGCCTGACCGGCAAGGTGGCGGAAGCGGCGCTGAGCCGGGCGCACATTACCTGCAACAAAAACGGCATTCCGTTCGATCCGGAAAAGCCAACGGTAACGTCCGGAATTCGCCTCGGTACGCCGGCCTGCACGACACGCGGCTTCGGTATCGCCGAATTCCGCCAGGTCGGCGATATGATCGTCGAGGTGCTCGATGTGCTGTCGCAGAAGCACGTCGAGGAAGATTCGCTGGTGGAAGCGGCCGTACGTGACAAAGTGAAGACCTTGATCGGACGGTTTCCGATTTATCAGGACTGAGGATAGGGGGCGGCATGCGTTGCCCAAGTTGCGGCAGCCTCGATACGCAGGTGAAGGACTCGCGGCCGACCGAGGATTCGGCTGTGATCCGTCGTCGCCGCGTTTGCCTGACCTGCAATTTCCGCTTCACGACCTTCGAGCGCGTGCAGCTGCGCGAATTGACCGTCATAAAGCGCAACAGTCGCCGCGTTCCCTTCGATCGCGACAAGCTCATGCGTTCCGTACAAATTGCGCTGCGTAAGCGGCCCGTTGAGCCGGAGCGCATCGAGCAGATGGTCTCCAAAATCGTGCGCGAGCTGGAAAGCCAGGGCGAGAGCGAGATTTCGTCGGAAGCGATCGGCGAGATCGTGATGGAGCATTTGCGAGAGCTCGACGACGTCGCCTATGTGCGTTTTGCGTCGGTCTATCGCAACTTCCGCGAGGCCAAGGACTTCCGCGCCGCTCTTGATGAGTTGTCGGGCGAAGACGACGGTCGGCCCGCAGCCAGCGCGCGCAAATGAACGAGCAGTTTGCCTCAACCGCACAACAAGATGACGAGCGCTTCATGCGCCTTGCGCTTGCCCTTGGCCGGCGCAATCTCGGTAACACCTGGCCCAATCCTGCGGTTGGCGCGGTGATCGTGAAGGACGGTGTTGTCATTGCGCGTGGCTGGACGCAAGAGGGTGGCAGGCCGCATGCCGAAGTCGAGGCCCTGCGGCGGGCAAAAAAGGCGACGCAGGGCGCGACGATGTATGTCTCGCTTGAGCCGTGCTCGCATCAAGGGAAGACGCCGCCCTGTGCAGATGCGATCATCCGCGCCGGGATCGCGCGCGTCGTCTCCGCGATGGATGATCCCAATCCGGAAGTGGCGGGGCAGGGACACGAACGGCTGCGCGCAAAGGGCATCACTGTAGAGGTTGGGCTTGGCGCTGAAGAGGCGCAACGCATTCATGCCGGCCACATCATGCGCGTCACGAAGGGGCGGCCTCACATCACGCTGAAGCTGGCGATTTCGGCCGATGGCAAGGCCGGGCTTGCCGGCCGCAGACCGGCGATGATCAGCGGCGAGGCTGCGCGCGAGCGCGTCTTTCAAATTCGAGCGGCAAACGACGCCATCCTCGTCGGCATCGGTACGGTTCTGTCGGACGATCCGCAATTGACTTGTCGTCTGCCGGGGATGTTCGAACGCTCGCCGGTGCGGGTTGTGCTCGATGAGGATTTGCGCCTGCCGCTTGCGACATCGGTTGTTGCAACTGTGCGCGAGACTCCGACCTGGGTCTTCACCTCCCATCGGCCGTCGGCAATCGCAGAGGAAATCCTTCAGCAGAAAGGCTGCAAAGTCTTCCGCGTCGACGAAGACAATGGCCGGCTCGACCTGAACCAAACTCTGAAAAAACTTGCGGAACAGGGGATCACGCGGTGCTTAGTCGAGGGTGGGCCGACTGTTGCATCGAGTCTCGTCGCGGCGAATCTTGTGGACGAAGCAATTCTGGTGCGCGGCGAGAAAATCATCGGCGATACGGGGATCGACCCGCTGGAGGGTATGCCGCTCGAAGCAATGACCGGCCGCCTCACGCTGCGCGGAAGTGAAAAACTTGCAACGGACACGATCGAAAATTTTGTTCGCGGTTAGATCATGTTCACCGGCATTGTCACTGATCTCGGCGAGGTGCGCTCGGTAAGCCAGCGCGCTGGAGACCTGCACCGCCTGACGATTTTTTGCAGCTATGCGCGCTCTGAGATCATTCAAGGCGCGTCGATCGCGTGCGCCGGAGTCTGCCTGACAGTGGTTGATGCCGGTGAAGAGGACGGCCGGGCGTGGTTTGCCGTCGATGCGGCGGCCGAAACTCTACGCGTCACTACGGCCGGCCGCTGGCGGCACGGATCTAAAATCAACCTCGAGCGCGCGCTGAAATTTGGCGATGAGCTAGGCGGTCATCTTGTGGCTGGGCACGTCGACGGGATTGCGACGGTCATCGCCCGTGAAGACATGACGGACATGGCACGCTTTGTGCTGCGCGCACCTGCCGGACTCATTCGATTTGTCGCATCAAAGGGCTCGGTTGCGCTCGATGGCGTCTCTCTGACTGTCAATGCCGTAGAAGCAGATACTTTTTCAGTGCTTGTCATTCCACATACATTGAGGGCAACGACATTCGGAGCCTTGCGCAAGGGCGACGATGTCAATCTCGAGGTCGATACCATGGCCCGTTACGCCGCGCGACTGATGGGAATGCAGACGTGAAGCCAGGTAGCTGCCCCTTGTTCGGGCATGGGCCGCTTGCTACGACGCCGGTTGCTGAGGACATTGGTTATGGCAAGGAAAAAAAAGCGCAGCGCAACGGCAGCCGACAACCTGCACATGCTAATCGTGGAAGCGCGCTTTTACGACGCGATTTCTGACGAGCTGCTGCGCGGCGCAACACGCGTTCTGGATAAAGCCGGCGTTCGCTATGACCGCGTTACCGTTCCGGGCGCGCTGGAAATCCCCGCTGCCATTGCCATTGCAATTGATGCGGCGAAGCGCAGGCGGGCACCTTACGATGGCGTGGTCGCGCTCGGGTGCGTGATCCGCGGCGAGACCCATCATTTCGACATCGTCGCGAATGAGTCGGCTCGAGCGCTCATCGACCTTGCCGTGAGCGAGCGGCTCGCCCTCGGAAACGGGATTCTTACCGTCGAGAATGAGGCCCAGGCGAATGTGCGTGCCCGTGTCGAGGAGGGCGACAAGGGCGGTGCCGCGGCGCGAGCCGCGCTCACGATGGTCGCTCTCAAACACACATTGGTTTGGCGGTGATGGCCACTGGGGGTGCACGTGGCAATGATGCGCGTAAAGCGAACAAACGCGGCGCTGCGCGTCTTGCCGCGGTACAGGCTCTCTATCAAATGGATCTTGCAGGAAGCGGCCTGAATGAGATTTTGGCCGAGTTCGAGAGTCATTGGATCGGGCGTGAGGTAGAGGGGGCGCAATACCTGCCGGCTGAGGCTGCGTTCTTCCGTGACGTGGTGTCCGGCGTCGTGCGCGAGCAACGCGAGCTTGATCCTTTGATCGACGAGGCTTTGTCGAAAAGCTGGCCGCTCAAGCGCGTCGATACCGTCCTGCGCGCGGCGTTGCGGGCGGGGGCTTACGAACTAACGCATCGGCAAGATGTGCCAGCACGTGTCGTAGTTGCCGAATATGCTGATGTTGCCGCTGCTTTTGTCGAGCGTGACGAGACCGGAATGGTCAACGCCGTTCTCGATCATCTGGCACGGCGTTTGCGCGCGACCGAATTTGGCCGCGCGACCGGATAAGACAATGGCTGCGCCTGACAACATCTCAGCCGAGGATCGCCTGATCGCGCGTTTCTTCGCGCCGATCGCGACTGATCCTGGCGCGCTTGGGCTATCCGACGACGCCGCATTCATCAAGCCGCCACCAGGATGCGACCTGGTGCTCAAGACTGACGCGATCGTCGGTGGCGTTCATTTTTTTCCGGAAGATGCCGCGCAGGCAGTAGCGAGCAAAGCGCTTCGCGTCAATCTTTCCGATCTTGCCGCAAAGGGGGCGCGCCCGCTCGGCTTTCTGCTTTCGCTGGCGATCCCGAAAGACATTAGAGAGGATTGGCTCGACGGATTTGCAGAGGGTTTGCGAGGCGATGCGGTACTGTTCGGCTGCCCGCTGTTCGGGGGCGACACGGATCGCACTCCGGGGCCGATCACGGTTTCGATTGCAATGTTCGGCAGCGTGCCGGAGGGGACCATGGTCCGCCGGGCTGGCGCAAGAGCGGGCGATCGTGTCTTCGTGACGGGCACGATCGGGGATGCCGCGCTCGGCATGGCGCTTCGCGGCGGAAAGGCAAAAACGTGGAAGCTCAACGACGCGCAGCGCCAGCATTTGATGTCGCGTTATCTCCTGCCGCAGCCGCGCAATGTGCTGGCCGAAGCCATCCGTAATCATGCCTCGGCGGCAATGGATATTTCGGACGGACTGGTCGGCGATTTCGGCAAGCTGTGCCGTGCCTCCGGTGTTGCGGCCGATATCAATGTCGCAAACGTTCCCATATCGGATGCGGCCAAGCCCGTTATTGCGGGCGACGCGGCTGCGCTTAAGTTGATTCTCACCGGCGGTGACGATTACGAAATTATCTGTACCGTGCCGGACAAGAAGACCGAAAGCTTCCGCGCAGCGGCGAAGGCCGCAGGTGTCCCGGTCACCGAACTCGGAGAGATCAAGACGGGCGAGGGCGCTCGTTTCATCGACGGCGCGGGCAAGCCGCTGGTCTTCGAGCACGCCTCTTTTAGTCACTTCTGAATTGGCAGGACGAGCCGCGCGCACGTGCTATACGTGCTATAATGTAGGTGCAAGGGACGGAAATCCACGATGCATGACATGACAGCGAAGAAAGCGGCGGTCACTCCGGTCGACAAGCACCCGAACTTTCAGAAACACTACAGGAAGTTTCCGACCACAGCGTGGCTGCGGCGTCATGCCCCGCGCAACGTGCCGCTTTTTGCGTTCGAATATGGCGACACCGGCGCCGGCAATGATGTGGGCATTGCCCACAATTGGGCGGCTTTGGACGCAGTCGACATTGCTCCGCGCTACGGCGTGATGCCAACCCTGCCTCCTGTTGATGTGAAGCTGTTTGGACGCAGCTACAGCGCCCCGATCGGCATGGCGCCCATGGGCGGCCCGTCGCTTGTGTGGCCGGGCGCCGATCTTCTGATGGCGAAGGCTGCTCAACGCGTCCGCGTGCCATACACTTTGAGTGTCGCGGGGGGCGCCACGATCGAGGAAGCTGCGGAGGCGGCGCCGGATGTGTTCTGGCTCCAGCTCTACAGGTTCTGGCACGACGATCATAAAATTGGTTTTGATCTTGTGCGGCGTGCACAGGCGGTTGATGCCAAGGTTCTCGTTCTGACGCTCGACGTTCCCGTTCGGACGACACGTTCGCGCGAGACCTATGCCGGTCTTGCCCATGAGTTTCGTCCCAATGCCCGGATGATTTACGAGATGCTGGTGCGGCCGCGGTGGCTGCTCGCCCTGTTGCGCAACGGCTATCCTCGTTTTGCAACCATCAGCGACTATGCTCGACCCGGTGCCGGAACGAATGAGATCATCGCGTATGCCCGCGCCCGCATGGGCGGCGCGTTTTCATGGGAAGAGGTCAAGCGGTATCGCGACGCGTGGAAAGGCCCGATGGCCGTCAAAGGCGTGCTGCACCCCCAGGATGCCGAAATCGCGGTTGGACTTGGCGTCGATGGCATCTGGGTTTCGAACCACGGCGGGCGGCAGATCGAGGCCCTTGCGACGTCGATCGACGTGCTGCCGGCCATCGCCGCGGCGGTCGGCAAGAAGGCGACCATTCTTCTCGACAGCGGCATCCGCAGCGGCCAGGACGTGATGCGGGCTCTGGCGCTTGGAGCGAACGCTGCTTTTGCCGGGAAGTCGTTCCTCTGGGCGGTTGCTGCGATTGGCGACGAGGGGCCGGATTATCTGATCGACCTCTATATCGACGAGCTGCGGGCGTCGCTCGGCCAAATCGGCGCACGGTCGATTGCGGAAGCGCGGGAGGCAAGCATCCGTCACCCTGGCGTTTTCGACTTCCCGTCTAAACGGCCACCGAAAGCGACGCGCAAGCGCTAGGCCGGCGGCTGCATGCATCAGCGGCCGAAATCACGATTTCAATAAAAATCATCCCAGGTCTGCGGCACCGGCAGTGGCGATTCGCTGCCGCCGCCGATACAAAGAGCGGCTTTTCTCCCGGGGACAGACATGTCAGCCGCCGCTGAGCCGCTCGAGCACATCGTGCCAGATGACGATCTCGCACGGCGGAATGCCATGGTGCTGTCGGCCGCGCAAGCGCTCGCCGGCGGCAACAACACCGTCATCGTGAGCACGGCGAGCATTGTCGGCGCCGTGCTGGCGCCGGATAAGGGTCTGGCGACTTTGCCGGTAACGGCGATGGTGTTCGGCATGTGGCTCGGCACATTGCCGCTTGGAGTGCTGGCGCGCAAATTCGGTCGCCGCTTCGCCCTTCAGTGCGGGTCGGCCTTCGGTATTCTATCCGGTCTGATCTCCTATTCGGCAGTGATGAACGGCAATTTCTGGCTGCTGCTCTTCGGCACTTTTTGCGGAGGTCTCTATGCGGCCGCCCATCAGTCGTACCGGTTTGCGGCTGCCGACACCGCAAGTGACGCCTATCGGCCGAAGGTGGTGTCATGGGTGCTCGCGGGCGGTGTTTTTGCTGCCGTGCTCGGGCCGCAGCTTGTCATCTTCACCAAGGATCTGCTGACACCCCATCTGTTTGCGGCAAGCTATTTAGGCCAATCGATTTGTGCAGTGGCGGCGGCCTGCGTGCTTCAGTTCGTCAAAGTGCCGCCGCTTGCGGCTCCCCGCCTCGGCAGCGTGAGGCCACTGGGCGAGATCGTCCAGAGTGCACGTTTCATCGTTGCGGTCGCTTGCGGGATCGCAAGTTACGCCATGATGAACATGCTTATGACGTCAGCGCCCCTGGCGATGGTCGGCTGCGGCCATTCGGTGACGGATGCCGCGCTGGGAATCCAGTGGCATGTGCTTGCGATGTACGCGCCGAGCTTTGTGACCGGATCGCTGATCGCGCGCTTCGGGGTCGAGCGCATCACGGGCACCGGTCTCCTGCTGATTGCTGCAACCGCGGTCGTCGGTATTTCAGGGCTTACCGTGGCTCACTTCTGGACCGCGCTGGTATTGCTGGGCATTGGCTGGAACCTGTCGTTTATAGGCGCGACCACGATGGTGACGCAGTGCCACCGCCCGCACGAACGTAACAAGGTTCAGGCGTTCAACGATTTCCTGATTTTCGGCAGCATGGCGCTGAGTTCCTTCTCGTCCGGGCAGCTTCTCGACAAATTCGGATGGGCGACGATCAATGAAGTGATTTTCCCCACGATTTTTGTAACGGGCGCCCTGCTCATTTGGTTGGCATTGCGGCCGCGGCCGGCGGAGGTTTAGCCGCGAACCGGGCGGTGGCGTCGGTCAGCCGAAAACGGGCGCGGTGATGGGCCGGGCGGCACCCGCAAATTCTGCGTTGCGCAATCCACAAGTTTTTGGCTATATCCGCGCGCTTACCGGTCGGGGTGAAGCGCCCTTACAAGCGGCCATCCTCGACGCTCCTGGCGCCGGCGGGAGCGTTCGTCCCGCCAGCACCAATCAAATCGAGGAATATGGCCACCATGTCTACCTTGTGGTTGATCGTCGGCTGTGGGGTGCTCGCGATTGTCTATGGCATCTGGGCGACTCAATCGGTGCTGAGCGCCGATCCCGGCAGCAAGCGGATGCAGGAAATTTCCGAGGCGGTGCGCGAGGGCGCGCAGGCGTACCTCAAGCGTCAATACGCCACCATCGGCATCGTTGGGGTGGTGAT
>DASSSM010000288.1:0-4251 GCA_035708425.1 Pseudolabrys sp. | reverse complement strand
AATCCGGGCGACCACTATGTCGAATTCCCACCCGATGCGCTGTGGGTGTTCTAGGCTCCCCGCATGACTAACTTTCACGGCGTCTTCCCATATCTCGTTTCGCCGATCGACGCGGGCGGCCGGATTCTCACCGACGTGTTGGGCAAGTTGGCTTCCGACCTGATCAAGGCGGGCGTGCACGGGCTCACGCCATTGGGTTCGACCGGCGAGTTTGCCTATCTCAACCGCACGCAACGCGAAGCGGTGGTGGAGGCGACGATCGAGGCTTCGGCGAAAAAGGTGCCGGTAATCGCCGGCGTCGCATCGACGGCGACCGCCGACGCGGTCGAACAGGCAAAGGCATACCAAAAGCTCGGCGCCGACGGCATCCTGGCCATCCTCGAGGCTTACTTCCCCCTCAAGGACACGCAGGTCGAATCCTATTTCCGCGCGATCGCCGACTCCGTCGACATTCCAGTCGTGCTTTACACCAATCCGCAATTTCAGCGCAGTGACCTTTCGCTCGACGTGATCGCGCGCCTCTCGGAGCATCCGCGCATCCGTTACATCAAGGATGCGTCCACCAATACCGGGCGCCTGCTGTCGATTATGAACCGTGCGCCGCGCATGAAGGTGTTTTCCGCGTCGGCCCATATTCCGGCAGCGGTGATGCTGACCGGCGGCGTCGGATGGATGGCTGGGCCAGCCTGCATTGTGCCGCGTCAGAGCGTGCGTCTTTACGAGCTATGCTGCGCGGGGCAGTGGCCCGAGGCGATGAAGCTCCAGCGAGATCTTTGGCGTATTAACGAGGCTTTCGCGCGCTTCAACCTCGCCGCCTGCATCAAGGCCGGGCTACAAATCCAGGGCTACGCCGTCGGCGATCCGGTACCCCCGCAGGCCGCTCTCGGGCCAGCCGACCGCGAGGCGGTCGAAGCGATTCTGGCCGACGTTGCGAAGCTGGAAGTGCCCTGATCTGGCGGCTTTCAGCGCTCCATCGCGTGATGTTCATTCTTGCCGTCGGACTGCTGGCGCGCGCCTCGGTCGGACCGGCCGAGCGGCTGCTCAATATGCTCGGCGAGCGCAAGCAATGCGCAACCGTCTACGCCCTCGCTTTCGCAATCAACCTGTCGCTGTGCGTGATACTTATTCCGCACCTCGGAATTGAAGGCGCGGCCGCTGCCACCTCCGCCGCGCTGATAGCCGAATCCTTGATGTTCTCATGGGTTGCGAAAAGGCGGCTTGGTTTTCAGATCTTCATTCTTAGCAGCGCGCGGAGTTAAGTTTACGCGCGTTCCCGCAACAGGCGGCGGATTACCTTGCCCGTAGTCGTCATCGGCATGTTGTCGATAAAAGCGACCTCGCGCGGATATTCGTGCGCGGACAGATGCGTCTTCACAAAGCCCTGAATTTCCGACGCCAGCGAATCTGACGCAGTGTAACCGCTTTTGAGTACGATGAAGGCCTTCACGATTTCCGTGCGCAGAGCGTCCGGCTTGCCGACGGCGGCTGCAAGCGCCACAGCTGGATGGCGGATCAGGCAATCCTCGATTTCGCCCGGTCCGATCCGGAAACCTGCCGAGGTGATGACGTCGTCGTCCCGCCCGACAAAGCTGACATAACCTTCCTCGTCCATGACGCCCTGGTCACCGGTCGTCATCCAGTCGCCGATGAACTTGTCACGCGTGGCCTCGGGGTTACGCCAGTATTCGAGGAACATCACCGGATCCGGACGTCTGACTGCGATCTGCCCGGTTTCGCCTGTTTTCAACGGGTTACCGGCGGCATCGATGATCGCGACAGTATGACCGGCAACCGGCCTGCCGATGGCGCCGGGCTTCGAGACACCAATTGCGCTGCACGCCGAAAGGACGATGTTGCATTCCGTTTGGCCGTAAAACTCGTTGATGACGAGCCCAAACGCGGACTTTCCCCACTCATAGGTTTCCGCACCGAGCGATTCACCACCGGAGCCGATCGAGCGCATGTTGATGGCGTGGCGACCTTTAGGATTTGGCGCGGCGCGCAGCATGCGGAGCGCCGTTGGAGGAATAAAGGCGTTGCGGATTTGCGCGCGCGCCATCAGCGCAAAGGCCTCTTCGGGATCGAATTTCTCGAACCGTCGCGCCACCACCGGGACGCCATAATGGAGTCCGGGCAGAAGAACATTGAGCAGTCCACCGGCCCAGGCCCAGTCGGCCGGCGTCCAGATGCGGTCGCCCGGCTGCGGGAGAAAGTTGTGATGGGTCTCGACACCCGGGAAATGGCCGATCAGTACGCGGTGACCATGCAAGGCGCCTTTCGGCTGGCCGGTCGTACCGGACGTGTAGACCATCATCGCGGGATCGTCGGCTGACGTGTCGACCGGGGAAAAATCCGCCGAGGCCTTTGCAAGCATATCGGCAAATGCGAGCGCACCGTCGCCCGCTCCATCCAGCGAAAGCACCAGCTTGAGCGCTGGCAAATCCTTCCTAATTTCAGCGATGCGCTCGGCGCCCCGCGCATTCGTGATCAGCGCCGCAGCACCGGAATTTTCCAGACGATAGGAAAGTGCGTCCGTCCCGAATAGCACGGCAAGCGGCAGGGCAACACCGCCAAGCTTGTAGATCGCAATGTGGATTGCAGCCACCTCGGGAAGCTGCGGCAGCAGTATCGCAACGCGATCGCCACGCTTGATGCCATTCGCCCGTAATGCGTTGGCAAGCCTGTTGGACGTCTCGCGCAGCCAACCATAGGTGATCTGTTCGTCACGCCCGTCGGGCTTAGCATGCAGGATGGCAAGACGGTTGGGTTCTTTCCCGGCCCAGCGGTCGCAAACATCGACACCGATGTTGTAACGGGCCAGCACCGGCCAGCGAAACTGGCGGTATAGCGAGTCATAGTCCTTTACGCGGGGCAACACCGGCATAGGGTGCAAAACTAGTCAGCGAGCGACGCAAGGTCCAGCCCGTCGTTCAATTCAACCTCACCCGCAGAAAATTCCAGTACGGCGTAGTCGGGGAGACGACATCGATCGGCTGCTTTTCTCCACTCTGACCCGACACGAACGAAAACGTGCTCGAACCCGCCGCCAACGGCTCGAAGCGTAACATCATGATGGCGCCCGCAGCGTAGTCGCGGCGCTCAGGGCACGCCGTTACATTGTCCCCGCCGAGATAGCGATAGTTGCGCCCGGCGGCGAGAAGATAGGGGCTGTTCGGGCCGCTCGCAGCGAAACAGACTTTCGTTAACGCCGCTTGCGCCTGCAAATGAATTTCGGTGTGCTCGGCCGGACGCTTGATCTCGACGATCGCGACCGGCACCTGATTTTCAGCGCGATGAAAGAGCGTTTCCGCCGCGGGCGGCTGCACCGTCGACAACAGGGCGGCAACTACAGTGCCGCTGAATAACGCCTGCCAAAAAATGCGCGTCATGCTGCCTCGCTAACGGGAAAATTATCCCAACCGGGCGGTGGCCGCCAAGTGGCCCAGGCGTCTTCTCGTAGCTATTCCGACTTGTCGTCGGGCTCGGCGAGGATCAATGCCCAGTAGACCTTGTATTTCGAACTCGGCGTGTAGACCGCCGCGATGCCGATACGGGTGGCGCCGGTGAGCAGCATGTTGGCGCGGTGCGGATTCGAATCGCGCCAGCCGGAAAATGCCTCGGCCAGCGTGTGATACCCCGCACTGATGTTCTCGGCCGCTCGCTTGGCGTCGTAACCGGAGGCTTTCAGCCTTTGCACGAACGGCTTTCCGGCACCGTGGTCGAGCTTGTCGCGCTTGGCCATCATTTCAGCCTGCGCCTGCGCAAGCCGCATCAGGTCGGCATCAAGCTCAACCGCCGGCAGCCCGTTGTTGGCGCGATACCCCGATATCATCGACGCTGCAGCGGCGGCATCAAGCTGGGCGCCAGGCTGCGCTAGATTGCGATAGAAGCTCGGCTCCGACTTTGGAATGTAGTTCTCGGCGCAACTTCCGATCACGCAGAGCGCGGGCAGCAGTAGCAGCAAACGATAGAGCGGCATCACAGGGGAATTTCTCCGAATCGACAGTTCGACTTCGCCCTATGACAATGGCCGAACGGTGAACACCGCGTTACACCTTTGCGGAACGCAAAGCCTGCCAGATACGCTCGGAGGTCGCCGGCATGTCGAGCCTTGCGCCCTTCGGCAGGGCATCGATGATCGCGTTCATTACGGCCGGCGGCGCCGCCGTCGTGCCGGCTTCACCGGTTCCTTTCACGCCCAGCGGATTGGTGCGGCAGGCAACAGTGTGGTGCTCGACCTTCATTCCCGGC
>DASSSM010000287.1:0-6441 GCA_035708425.1 Pseudolabrys sp. | reverse complement strand
GGCGTTGTCGATGTCCTCGGCTCGGATCACGCGCCGCATACGCGCGAGGAAAAGGCCAAGGTCTATCCGGCAAGTCCATCCGGCATGACCGGCGTGCAGACGCTGGTGCCCATCATGCTCGACCACGTCAACGCGGGCAGGCTGTCGCTGCTGCGCTTCGTCGATCTCACCAGCGCCGGCCCGGCACGCCTGTTCGGAATTGCCACGAAGGGTCGCATCGCCGCCGGCTATGACGCCGATCTGACCATCGTCGATCTCAAGCGGCGCGAAACCATAACCGACAAGTGGATGGCCTCGCGCGCGGGATGGACGCCTTATGACGGCGTGACCGTGACGGGCTGGCCGGTCGGGACTTTCGTGCGCGGGCGCAAGGTGATGTGGCAGGGCGCGCTTGCGACACCGGCCCAGGGTGAGCGCGTCAGATTTCTTGAAACGCTTGCGAGTTGAAAAAACGGCGAGTCGTTATTGCCGGGGCTGCTCGAGCGTGAATTCACCGTTACGGATGCGCGCGCTCAGGCCATCGGTGAACGTTGCGGCAGCTTCCTCACCATAGGTGGTCACGAACTCGGCGAGCGCTGCGAACAGACAGGCCTGCGCAAGGCAGTCACCGTCAATGCCGTCGTGGCGCGCTTCCGCCCAGGCTTCGTGGAGGTAGCCCAGTGCCATCATTTTCTGGTCGCGGTCGGAAATAGGCTCGCGCGCGTGAATAGGATTGTCGGCAACCGGCATAATGATTCCCCAGGCGTCCAGGCGGACGCCTAATACGTCCCAAATCGACGTTAGCACGGGGATCAGGCGGCAATAGCCTACACTTAAGAGAAGGTTAACCGCGTGAGCTAGTTGGCGTACCGCGCCGTGATATCGCGGGCGATTTTCGCACCTTCGTCGAGGTAGCGCCGGATGGCGACATCGGCGGCGGGCGTGCAGGTCCGGTAGGTTTGCTGGAACCCGCGATAACCACGATTGAAGCTTGCGACGATCTTGCGCCGGCGCTCGCCGCTGGGCGCCTCGGCGTCGATGAGCGCCTGCATCTCGTTGCGCCACTTCGCGCCGTCGTTGGCGCCGCAGACCGCGCGCAGATAGTGCAGGGCGCCGAGGATCTCGCTCAGCCGCGCAAGATCGCCATCAAACGGCGCCGGCGCATCGCTTTGCGCGCGAGCCGGCACGGCGAGACAAAAGAAAATCAAGACGATGGCGCGCAGCTTTTTCACGGAAACCAGCCGGTATGAGTCGCGGAACATATGCGCCGGCCCGAAGGCAATCGCAAGACGGGGGAGGTCAGCGCGGGGCTGCGATTAGCGCTACAGCGGACGCGACAATTTCGGCCAGGCCCTCGGTTGTTTTATAGCCGGAAAGCTCGGCTGGATCGATCCAACGTGCATCATCGAGCTCGCTGTTGAGGACCGGCTCGCCCCTGAGCCACCGCGAGGCAAAACACAGGATGACAAAATGGCGTTCGACCCGGCCTTCCTTGTCACGCATGATCGCTTCGCGGTGCCCCGCGAGCGCAACCGGCTCGATGTCGAGCGCGGTTTCCTCGCGCACCTCGCGGACAACCGCGTCGGCAAGTTGCTCGCCGACCTCGACGGCGCCGCCAGGCAGGGAGTAAAGGTTGAGCGCTGGCTTGCGCGCTCGCCGCACGATCAGCACCTTGCCGTCGCGGATGATGGCAGCACTCACCGCCAGGAAAGGGCGTTGCGGGTAGGTTCGCTCGTCAGCCACGCGCTCTATCGCTTCATCAGTTGATCGACAACCGCCTGCGGAGACACTGCATCCGTGACCTCTTCATCGCCGTTGATGATTCCGCCGGCGCGCGCGATCATCGGCTTCAGCCACCCGACGGCATTGCCCGCAAGCGCAGCGATCGTTTCGGGCTTGAGGTCGGAGGTCATCGCCGCTCGCGTCGCCTCTAGCACGACCGTCATCGTCGCGGCCAGCGTGTCGAGGCCGCTGCGCACGTTCGGATCGGCCGTTTCGTAGGCGGCAATAGCGAGATCGCGAGTCCGGGAGTGAGAGACATGAAAGTGCTCGCGATAGCTCATCGGCTTCCAGGACAGGAAGTCATCACGGAATTCCGGACAGGTCGCCAGCATGTCGAGCAGCATGACGGCTTCGTTGAAGCGGTTGAGGTAGTCGGTCGCGAGACCCGTCGAGGGATTGATATTGGCGTCCGAGAGCCGGAGGCCCACATCGAGAGCAAGCGGCTCATCCGGAGCTTGCGCCACGGCGGCGCAGTTCTGATATTTCATCGAGCCCCTTCCCCGAAGCGGATCGGGCTGCAGTGTCACGATGCGGGGTTAAATTGCGCTTAAGCACCCGATATTTAGGGCTCGTTTGATGTGCGGCCGCTATGCCGTGACGTCGGCGCCGGAAGCAATCCGGGCCCTGTTCGGGTATCCCGAGCAGCCCAATTTCCCGCCGCGCTACAACATTGCGCCGACCCAGCCGATCGCGATCGTAAGGCTGGTCGACGGCAAGCGGCAATTTGCGCTGGTGCGATGGGGATTGCTCCCACCCTGGGTCAAGGATCCGAAAAATTTCTCGTTGCTGGTCAATGCCAGGGGCGAATCGTTAACGGACAAGCCTGCCTTCAGCGCTGCCGTGAAACGCCGGCGTTGTCTTGTCCCGGCCGACGGCTTTTACGAGTGGAAGGCAAGCAAGGCAGGCAAGCAGCCCTACTTCGTGCGTGCGAAATCCGGCCAACCGGTTGCGTTTGCCGGTGTGTGGGAGACCTGGATGGGGCCGAACGGCGAAGAGCTCGAGACGGCGGCGATCGTGACCACGCGCGCCAACCGAACCCTCGGCGACATCCACGATCGCATGCCGGTGATCGTTCCGGCGGATGCCTTCAACCTGTGGCTCGATTGCGCGAATGTCGATGTCGAGACCGCCATGACTTTGGTCGCGCCGGCGCCGGACACGGTGCTCGAGGCCTACGAGGTCTCGACTGCCGTCAACCGAACGGCGAACGACAATCCAAAGTTGGTGGAACGCTGGTCCCCGTCTGCCGAGCCTGCGCCCGAGCAAAAGCCCACCCCGCAGAAGCAGCCTGTCAGGCGCACCAAGAAAGATGACGGGCAGGGCGTGCTGTTCTAAGGAGCAGGGGCCGGACCGATCCTCGAGGTGCGGCTAGAGCACCTTGCCCGGATTGAGGATGCCGTTCGGATCGAGCATGCGCTTGAGACCGCGCATCAGCTCGAGCGCAACCGGATCCTTTACCTTCGGCAGCGAGTCCCGCTTGAGCTTGCCGATGCCGTGCTCGGCCGAGATCGAGCCGTTGTATTTGAGCACGATCTTGTTGACGGCGTCGTTGATCTCGCCCCAGCGCGCGAGAAATTGTGCGCTGTCTGCGCCAACCGGCTGGCTGACATTGAAATGCACGTTGCCGTCGCCGAGGTGCCCGAAGGGCACCGGCCGGCAATCCTGAACGATGGCTTTTGCGGCGGCGGCGGCCTCTTCCAGGAATTGCGGCACCGATGGGACCGGCACCGACACGTCGGCCTTGATCGAGCCACCTTCCGGCTTCTGCGCTTCAGGAAGCACGTGACGCAGGTGCCAGAAGGCCTTTGCCTGGTCGATGCTCGCGGCGATCGTTGCATCCCTGACCAGCCCTTCCGCGCTCGCATCGGCGAGCAGTTGCTCGATGCTCTCGCGCAGGCCTTCGCCGTGCTGCGACGAGACTTCCATCAGCACGTACCACGGGTGCTTGCTCGCGAGCGGATCGCGTGTGCCATGCACGTGCTTGAGCGCGAACCCGATGACGTCGCACACGATCAGCTCGAAGCTCGTCACCGTGCCGCCGACACGCGCTTGGGCCAGGTTGAGCAGCTTCACCGCGGCGGCCGGGGAGGGCACGCCGATGAAGGCCGTCTCCACCGCGCGCGGGCGCGGGAACAGCTTGACCACGGCGGCGGTGATGACGCCGAGCGTGCCCTCGGCGCCGATGAAGAGGTTGCGCAGATCGTAGCCGGTGTTGTTCTTCTTCAGCTTCGACAGCAGGTTCATGATGCGGCCGTCGGCGAGGACGACCTCGATCCCCATCACCAGGTCGCGCGCGATGCCGTAAGCCACCGCGCCGGTGCCGCCGGCATTGGTGGAGAGATTGCCTCCGATCGTGCAGCTTCCTTCCGCGCCGAGCGAGAGCGGGAACAGCCGGTCGACGGCCGCCGCCGCGTCCTGCGCTTTCGCCAGCACGACGCCGGCTTCGCACGTCATCGTGTTCGACGCAGCGTCCACTTCGCGGATCTTGTCGAGACGCGTGAGCGAGAGGATGAGTTCGCCATCAAACGGGATTTGCCCGCCGACTAGGCCGGTGTTGCCGCCCTGCGGGACCAGCGGGGTCTTGGTGTCGTTCGCGAGCTTGAGGATCGCCTGCACCTCGGCGGCCGAGCCGGGACGCAACAGCATCGACGAGCGGCCGTGATAGATGCCGCGGCCTTCGATCAGATAAGGTTCGAGCGCAGCCGGATCGGTGATCGCGTATCTATCGCCGACGATGGCCGCGAAGCGCGGCAGCAGGTCGGGCGAGGGCGCGCGTCGTAACTGCTCATTCATTCACTGACCACCCTTGTCGCGGTGCCGCGGCGCGCTTGAGGCGATCGTTGATCGCCTCACCCAGGCCGTCATGCGGCACCTTCATTACCGCGATGCGCTTCAGACCGGAAGCATCCAGCGCGCGCAAATGCGAGAACAAATTGGCGGCGGCCTCGATCAGGTCGCCGCGCGGCGACAGGTTGAGCATCGGGCCGGCAAAATCTGGAGTCTGCCCGAAAGCGAGCAACGCCTCGCCCGGCTGGGCGCCATTGGCATCGAGGCGCAGCAGCGCTTTCGGCGCGTAGTGCGAAGCCAGCATGCCCGGCGCGGGCGGGGCCTCTTCGTCGATCGAGGCAATCTTCAGCGGACGACCAAGGACTCGTTCGATGGCGTCGCGCGGGAGCCCGCCGGGACGCAGCAGCATCGGCTCACCGACGCAGGAGACGATCGTCGACTCGACGCCGACCTTGCAGGGACCCGCATCGACGATGAGATCGATCCGGCCGCGCAGATCGGTGAGCACGTGCGCAGCGCTTGTCGGCGAGACATGGCCGGAGCGGTTCGCCGAGGGCGCGACGATAGGGCCGCCGAAGGTGGCAAGCAACGCGCGTGCGACCGGATGCGCGGGCACGCGCACCGCGACGGTGTCGAGCCCGGCCAGCGCGAGATCGGCGATGCGACAACCCGGCTGCTTGGCGACCACGAGCGTCAGCGGTCCCGGCCAGAATGCAGCCGCCAGCTTTTCTGCGGCGTCGGTGAAGACGCCGGCGGCGCGTGCGGCATCAATGCCGGCGACGTGCGCGATCAAGGGATTGAAAGCCGGTCGTCCCTTTGCCGCATAGAGGCGCGCAATGGCCTCGCCGCTGCTTGCATCGGCGCCCAGCCCGTAGACCGTTTCGGTCGGGAACGCGACCAGCCCACCGGCCGCAAGGCAGCGCGCCGCGGCCTCGATGGCCTTGTCGTCAGCCGTTAAGACGCGTGTTCCAGGCTCGGCAGTCATCGCCTCTCTCAAGCTTGCCTTTAAAGATGCCGGAGTTATAAGACCGGCCATCAGTCGGAGTGTAGCGCAGTCTGGTAGCGCACCACGTTCGGGACGTGGGGGTCGCAGGTTCAAATCCTGCCACTCCGACCAGCACTTAGCAGAAAATCAGCGCTACGGGCCACAGCTTCGGCCACAGCTTCGGATATTTTGAAAAACGTGCATCGGACACCACAGTCGAGGCGGCTCGGAGCGGAGTCCGCTTTTGCGGTCGCTATCGGGGGTAAAGCGGACATGGCTTTGTGCGCTGCATATGTCTGCTAGTGACCCAAAGCGGACATACCACTCTCTGCAACGAGGCCACACGGGCCGTTTTCTGTGACATCAAGTAGGAGTATTCTGCTCGTCAGTGACATTCTTCGCTTTCTCAGCGATGGAGGTCCTCATGTTTGAGGCAGAACGGTTTGTCGCTGACTGCCGCGCGGCGTTTTCCGAGGATCCAACTCACAAAGCAGTCCGTGAGGTGCTAGCCAGCACGGTGTCCGACCCGGCGGCAGTCCTCAAAGGATTGGGGGAGCCCAAGCGCGCTGAAATCCAAAAACTCTTTCACTCGGATGCGCTCACCATTATCAACGTGGTTTGGGCGCCGGGAATGATGGTCATGCCTCACAATCATCGAATGTGGGCCGTCATCGGCATTTACACGGGCCGGGAGGACAATGTGTTTTGGCGGCGCGTGAAAGGAACGCCAAACAAGATCGAGGCAGCCGGCGCGAAGGCCCTGAGCACGATGGACGCTGAACCGCTGGGCTCTGACATCATCCATTCCGTTATTAATCCGATCGATAAGCTTACAGGCGCCATACACATCTATGGCGGCGATTTTTTTGCCGCTGAACGAAGCGAGTGGGACTCTCTGACTCTTGAAG
>DASSSM010000286.1:0-3652 GCA_035708425.1 Pseudolabrys sp. | reverse complement strand
CGACCGGAAATATGACCGTGTCCTTGTAACCAAGCGATTGACCCGTCTCGTCGGTGAATAGATGTGGCGCGGGATAGAGCACGTCGGCCTTCTTGAGATTTTCAGAGCCGGAAAAATCGAAATGCGGTGGCACGCCGGAATCGCCTGGATAGCGCCAATAGGTCTTCCAGCCCGGCCGCAATTTGACTTCGATTCCGGCACGCAGCACAGCGTCGTCCGCTTTGTTGCTGCCGGCGATCAGCCTGATGGCCGACCGTACGTCTTCGTTCCAGGGTGATTCGTCTGCCGCCTGCGCCGGAGTCCCTAATTGGACCGCAATGGCGCACGAAACCAATGCCGCGCAAAATGATCTGTGAATATTGCTCATGGCCTTTGGTCTAGTTGGTAACCATATGCCGCGCCACTGAATTCATTGTGAGCGCGCGTTGAACACGATCTTGGCTGGGCGCTGCCACAATTATCCGGTCGAATATGACGGTGAAAGATTGAACTTTCCGCCGCAAGCTTCGTTTGCAAAGGCGAGTCGTTCGGGTAACCTTTTGCCATGAAGATTTCACGCAAAGCGACGCAGCAAAGCGCAACGCCCGGGCGGGGCTATCTCGACGGGCAGATGCTGATCGCAATGCCGGCCATGAGCGACGAGCGTTTCACGCGCGCGGTGATCTATGTCTGTGCGCATTCGACTGAAGGTGCGATGGGCATCATCGTCAATCAGCCGGCGCAGAATATCAAATTTCCCGATCTCCTCGTCCAGCTCGAAGTGATCCCGGCGGCCGAGCGTATCCAACTTCCGGGCCGCGCCGAAGACGTGAAAGTGCTCAAGGGCGGTCCCGTTGAAACCGGGCGTGGCTTCGTCTTGCATTCGGCCGACTTTTTTATCGAGAACTCGACGTTACCGATTGATGAGGGGATTTGCCTGACGGCTACGCTCGACATTCTAAAGGCCATCGCGCGCGGCAATGGGCCAGCCAGCGCGATTCTGGCGCTTGGTTACGCCGGCTGGGCACCGGGACAACTTGAGCAGGAAATCCAGCAGAACGGATGGTTGCACTGTGCGGCGGATCCCGAGCTGATTTTCGGCCAGGACACCGACATGAAGTATGAAAAGGCCCTGCGCAAGATCGGCATCGATCTCGGCATGCTGTCGAGCGAGTCCGGCCACGCCTGACTTTTATTCAGATGCAATCTTGAGGGCGCGCAGGCGGCTCGGCTTGTCGACGAGAAGATCGCGCGCGGCATCCGAGGTCATCGGTTCGCCGAAGGCAAAACCCTGCGCGTATTCGCAACCGAGCTGGTAAAGCTCGACCGCGTCTGAATCGGTTTCGGCGCCTTCCGCGACCACTTCCATTCCGAGATCGTGCGCAAGCGCGATAATTGACCGCAGGATAACCGGCCGGGTGCCGCGCGCCGTCGTACGCACGAACGACTGGTCGATCTTGATCGTATCGAATGGAAAACGCTGCAGGTACGCGAGCGAGGAATGTCCAGTGCCGAAGTCATCGAGCGACAGACCGGCGCCGAGTTCCTTGATCCTGGTCAGCATTTGCGCGGCGTGTTCCGGGTTTTCCATGACCAGCGACTCGGTGATCTCGAGTTTGAGTGTCCCGCGCGCAATTGCCGTGCGGCCAAGGACTCCACGCAGATCCTGGATGAGATCGTGGCGCAGCAATTGCCGCGACGAGACGTTCACGCTGGCGAAGATCGGCTCGCGCGCGCGGGTCGCGGCCTGCCATTGCGCGAGCTGCTTGGCAGTGTGGTCGAGGACGAAAAGGCCCAGGTCCACGATCAACCCGATTTCCTCGGCGATCGATATGAATTCCTTCGGCGACAGCCGGCCGAGCTTCGGGTGATCCCAGCGTGCCAGTGCTTCGAAGCCTGCGATGGCTCGATCCTCCAGCCGCACGATCGGCTGGTAGAGCACCTTGATCTCCTCGCGCTCGATGGCACGGCGCAATTCGGATTCCATCGTCAGACGGTCGGTCTTGCGCGAACGCATGGCCGGCTTAAAGATCTCGATGCGGTCGCCGCCAATACGCTTGGCGTAGTACATCGCCAGTTCGGCGTCCTTTAACACCTCATCTGTCCGGTGCGCCGCATTTTCGGCGAGCGCCAATCCAATTGAAGCGGTGAGGAATATCTCGCGGTCGTTGAATGCGATCGGCGCGCGCAAAGTACGGCGTATGGTCTCCGCGAATGCGACAATACGGGCGGGCTCGCGCTCTGACAGCACAATCAGGGCAAACTGGTCACCTGACAGCCGCGCCAGTGTGTCCTGCGGCTTGAGCAGACGGGACAGCCGGCGGGCGATCGTGAGTAGAATGGAATCGCCAACAGCCATGCCGACCGAATCGTTGACCTGCTTGAAGCGGTCGAGATCAATCACCACGATCGACGGACGGATTTGGGAGTCGGCGCGCGCAAAGCCGAAGGCGGCTTCCATGCGGTCGAGGAACAGCTCGCGGTTGGGCAGGCCCGTGAGATTGTCGTGGACCGCGTCGAACAGCAGCCGCTCTTCTGCATTCTTGAAATCGGTGACGTCGGTGAGCGTGCCCACCAGGCGCACGACCTCGCCATCCGAACCAACCACCGGCCGCGCCTTGAGCGTGAACCAGAGATAATGGCCGTCGGCGGTGCTCAGCCGAAAATCCTGGGTGAGACGACCGCGCCGCTGTTCGACCATGCCGTCGAGCGCGGCGCGAAAGCGGTCGCGATCGAGCGGATGTAGAACCTCGAGCCAGTCCGCGGCCGGAGCCTCAAGCGTACCGCGCTTGAGGCCGAGCATGTGCTCGGTTTCCGGACTGGTGAAGACCTTGTCGGCGGAGACGTCCCAGTCCCAGATCAGATCGCCGGCACCCGTCAGGGCGAGCGCACGGCGCTCGACGTCTGACACGATGCCGTGCGTGATGCCGCCGGCGAACGCATGCTGCATGACGGTAAAGCCGATCAACATCACGATCAGCACCAGGCCGCCGAGCAGCGCCGGGCCGATGATGTCATTTGTGACCACGCCAAGAATCGCCAGCGCCGCTGCCATGGTCCACACCACCAGCAGCAGCCAGGTCGGGATCAGCAGCACCGCGCGATCGAAGCCGTGCGTCGAGAGATAGATGACGAGGGCAAGACCGAATACGGCGATGCCGAAAAGCGACATGCGGGCAATGCCGGCGGCGACGGCCGGATCAAAGACCGCAACGGCAATCAGTGCGGCGAGCGCGGCAAGCCATGCGATGGTGATGTGTGCGTAGCGGACGTGCCAGCGCGACAAATTGAGATAAGCAAACAGAAACACAAGCAACGTTGCCGACAGGATTGCTTCGCCGCAGGCGCGCCACACCCGTTCGGCGCCGGCCGACATATCGAAGACCTTGCCCCAGAAACCGAAGTCGATCCCGATGTAGATCAGCACCGCCCAGCCGAGCGCCGCGGCGGCCGGGAACATGATCGAGCCCTTCACGACGAACAGGATGGTGAGGAACAAGGCCAAAAGACCGGCGATGCCGATAACAATGCCGTAGTACAGCGTGAAGGAATTGACCTTGTCCTTATAGGCGTCGGGCTCCCACAGGTAGATCTGCGGCAGCTTATCGGTGCGCAGTTCGGCCACGAGAGTGATCACGGTGCCCGGATCGAGCGTAATCCGGAAAACGTCGGC
>DASSSM010000285.1:0-5158 GCA_035708425.1 Pseudolabrys sp. | reverse complement strand
TTTGTTGCCACCGTTATTTCAAGCGGCATTCCGCCCATCATCAGAAGATCCAATGAGCCATCCTCGTAATCGGTCGCAAACAACCGATCGAGTGCGAGGAGGCTTGCGAGCAGCGCACCGAGCCAAAGGATTGCCGGCCCGATACGTGCGAGCAGCGCGAGATCAGGGCCGATCGCGAACGGCATCATCGTGACCACGATCAGAAAGAACAGCGCGCCCGTGAGAGCGCCGCCGCCGACACGAACCGCCAGCCACATATCACGGACCAGGAGTGCGGTGAGCGCGCTCATGCCGATCCCAATTTCAGTTCACGTGCGCGTTCGAGACCAATCGCCCCGTGTGCCGCGGCGACAATAATTCCGCCTCCGCCCAGGTGACTGCGCATAAGTTCCGACAACCGTTTCTGTGAAGGCACATCAAGCGCGGACGTTGGTTCGTCAAGCAGCCAGATCGGCCGCGACACGGCGACGAGCCGTGCGATGGACAATCGCCGCCGCTGACCGGCAGAGAGATACGCAGCCGGTAAACCCGCGAGCGGCGCCAGGTCCACCGCTTCCAGTGCCGGCTCAACGGCGCTGCGGGCTCCGAGGAACTTCGTCCAAAACCCCAAATTTTCACCCACCGTCAGCGATGGCTTCATTGCATCCTGATGACCGAGGTAATGTGCCTGTTCACCGATGGGCATTTCCGGAGCGCCGCCGTCGAGCGTGAGCCGTCCGCCGGCGATCCGCGCGAGACCGGCAATCATCCGAAGGAGGGAGGATTTGCCGGCGCCGTTCCGTCCGGTCACCAGGATCGCTTCCCCCGCCGATACCTTAAAACTTACCGCGCGGAAAACCTCGCGTCCGCCCCGGCTGCAGGTCAGCTCCTCGGCTCGGAGTTCCATCACGGCTGCAGACCCGGTCGCGGGGTGGGCCAATACCCGGAAAACCCCAATATTTTTCGCATCTTCGGCGTTAATCTCGGCCAATATGGCGTCGGGCGCGAAAAGACCTTATAAGCCCGAACTTGCGACGTTACGTTATTCGAATTCGGACGCAAGTCTCGCCAGCCGAGAAAAACATCGCCTTGCCAATAACTTAGCCCGGACCAGCGCCGGTCGCCCGACCGGGAATGGAAACAGCCGAAATGACTTCGCTCGACAGCTTTAGGTGCTGCAAGATCCTGCAGGTTGGTAGCAAGAGTTACGCGTACTTCAGCCTTCCCACTGCCGAGCGGAATGGGCTCAAGGGTATTTCCCGTCTCCCGTTCTCCATGAAGGTCCTGCTGGAGAACCTGCTGCGCAACGAGGACGGGCGATCTGTCACCAAAGACGACATCAAGGCCGTTGCTGAATGGCTCAAGACCAAGACGTCCGAACGCGAAATCGCGTTCCGGCCTGCGCGCGTGCTGATGCAGGATTTCACCGGGGTCCCGGCTGTCGTCGATCTTGCGGCAATGCGCGATGCGATGAAACAGCTCGGCGGCGATCCCAAAAAGATCAATCCGCAAGTGCCGGTCGATCTCGTCATCGACCATTCGGTCGCGGTCACGTTCTTCGGCAACAACCAGGCATTCAAGAAGAACGTCGAGGAAGAGTATCGACAGAACCAGGAACGCTACAAGTTCTTGAAATGGGCGCAGCGGTCGTTCGACAATTTCAGTGTGGTGCCTCCCGGCACCGGAATCTGCCATCAGGTCAATCTCGAATATCTGTCGCGGGTGGTGTGGAACCGCAAGGACAAGGTAAAGGCCGACGGCAAGCAGACCACAATGGAAGTTGCCTATCCCGACACGCTGGTCGGCACCGACTCCCACACGACGATGGTTAACGGTCTCTCCGTGCTTGGCTGGGGCGTCGGCGGCATTGAGGCCGAGGCGGCGATGCTCGGCCAGCCGCTGTCGATGGTGCTGCCCGAGGTGATCGGCTTCAAGCTGGTGGGCAAACTCAAAGAGGGCGTGACCGCGACGGACCTGGTGCTCACAGTCACCGAGATGCTGCGCAAGCGCGGGGTGGTCGGAAAGTTTGTCGAGTTCTTCGGCCCTGGTCTTGCAAATCTGACCATCGCCGACCGTGCGACGCTCGGCAACATGTCGCCCGAATATGGGGCAACCTGCGGCTTCTCGCCGATCGACGACGACACGATCCGTTATCTCAAGGACACCGGACGCCCCCCCGAGCTCGTCGCGCTCGTCGCTGCCTATGCCAAGGCGCAGGGCATGTACCGCGTGAAAACCACACCCGATCCGATGTTCACCGACGTGCTCAAGCTCGAGCTCAACTCGGTCGAGCCGTCGCTGGCAGGACCAAAGCGTCCGCAGGACCGCGTTGCACTCAAGGAAGTGAAATCGGGCTTCGCCGTCTCGATGGACAAGGAGTTCAACAAAAGCGCCGAGGCGAAGAAGCGCGTGAAAGTGTCCGGCAAAAATTACGATCTGGGCCATGGCGACGTGGTGATCGCGGCGATCACATCGTGCACAAACACCTCCAATCCGAACGTGATGATCGGTGCCGGATTGCTGGCCCGCAAAGCTGCTGCGAAGGGCCTGACCGCCAAGCCGTGGGTGAAGACCTCGCTTGCGCCCGGCTCGCAGGTTGTCGGCGAGTATCTCGAAAAGTCGGGGCTGCAGAAGGATCTCGACAAGCTCGGGTTCAATCTTGTCGGTTTCGGCTGCACGACCTGCATCGGCAATTCCGGGCCGCTGCCGCCGGAGAATTCCAAGGCGATCAACGACAATGATCTTGTTGCCGCCGCGGTGCTGTCGGGCAACCGGAATTTCGAGGGTCGCGTCAACGCGGACGTGCGAGCCAACTATCTCGCGTCGCCGCCTCTGGTTGTTTCTTACGCAATTGCCGGATCGATGAATGTCGACGTCGCACGTGACCCGCTAGGCGTCGATCAGAAGGGCAAGAAGGTCTTCCTCAAGGACATCTGGCCTTCGAACAAGGAGATCGGCGACTTCGTTGCCAAGAACATCACGCGCCAGATGTTCTCCAAGAAATATGCCGATGTGTTCAAGGGCGACGCCAACTGGCGCAAAATCAGCGTCAAGGGCGGCATGACCTACGACTGGGACAAGAAATCGACCTACGTGCAGAACCCGCCATATTTCGTCGGCATGGGGCGGCACCCGAAACCGCTCGAAGACATCGTTGACGCGCGCGTTCTCGCACTGCTGCTCGATTCGATCACGACCGACCACATATCGCCTGCTGGCTCGATTAAGGTCGATTCGCCCGCCGGCAAATATCTCATCGATCACAAGGTCAAACCGGCCGACTTCAACCAGTACGGCACGCGCCGCGGCAATCACGAAGTGATGATGCGCGGCACCTTCGCCAATATCCGCATCAAGAACCAGATGGTGCCCGGCGTCGAAGGCGGCGTAACCATTCACTATCCGTCGAAGCAGCGGCTGCCCGTCTACGACGCGGCCATGAAATACAAGGCCGACAGGGTGCCGCTGGTGGTCTTCGCTGGAAAGGAATATGGCAGCGGCTCTTCGCGTGATTGGGCCGCCAAAGGCTCCATCCTTCTCGGTATTCGCGCCGTGATCGCGCAATCCTTTGAGCGAATTCACCGCTCCAACCTGGTGGGCATGGGCGTGATGCCACTGGTTTTCGAAGAGGGGACCTCGTGGCAATCCCTGGGCCTCAAGGGCGATGAGCAGGTCACAATCCGCGGACTGCACGGCGAGCTCAAGCCGCACCAGCGGTTGATCGCAGAGATTGTCTCAGGCAATGGGACTCTCAAGCGAGTGCCGCTTGTTTGCCGCATCGATACGCTCGATGAGCTAGATTACTTCAAGAATGGCGGGATTCTGCAGTACGTTCTGCGCCAACTGGCGGGCTAACCGGTATTTTGTTAACAGTCGCAGGATAGGGTCGGTCACCGCGAAGTGAGTGGCGAGTGATCTAGGGGGCGATTTATAAGGCGCGTGCGAGGCAGGGGATAGCGGGACCGATATGAACTATCGCCACATCACCTTTGCAGTCGCCTTCGCTTTCGGCTCCTTGGCTGCGCCGGCTTTTGCCGAGCCGCGTGCCGTAATCGAGCTTTTCACGAGCCAGGGTTGCTCCTCGTGCCCCGCCGCCGACAAACTGCTCGGCGAGCTGTCGCGCGATCCGTCGCTGATGACGATGAGCCTGGCCGTCGATTACTGGGATTATCTCGGTTGGAAAGACACGCTCGCGCTGCATGGTCATTCCGACCGCCAACGCGGCTATGCCGAAGCGCGCGGCGACCGCGAAGTCTACACGCCACAGGTGGTCATCAACGGCGTCGTCCATGCACTTGGCAGCGACAAGTCGGCGATCGAAAAGGCGATCGCGCAGACGCGCCGCAATCCCACAACGCTATCACTGCCCGTGACGATGTCCATTGCCGATGGCAAGGTGACGGTGAAAGTGCCCGACGCCCAAGGCGAGAAACACGGCGGTGAAGTCTGGCTTTGCCCGGTGACAAGCAAAGTCGTCGTGCACATCGGGCGTGGTGAGAACCACGACCGCATGCTCACTTATCATAACGTCGTACGGGGCTGGATTAAGCTCGGCGACTGGAACGGTAATGCGGCGACCTACAGCGTTGCGTTGAGCGACATCCCGAAGGGCGGCAATTCGCTCAAGGACGTCGACCGACTCGATGTCGTCGTGCAGAGCGGCGTGGCCAAAAAACCCGGTTTGATGCTCGGCGCCGCATCGATCGGCTGCTGCGCCTCTCCTTCAAACTGATCTCCACAATCAGCTCGACAAAAAGATCGGGCCGGCGATAAGCCGGCCCGGAGGCATTAGGGGATTGAACCGTACGCGGAACTCAACTGGCCCGGCCGATCGAGCCCCGGGGGGCTGGGGGGCTGAGGAATCCGGCGCTCGTACCGGACCGGGCCTTGAGGCAACGCTGCCTTATCCCAATGCAGCGTGACCGGCGATTGACCGAAATTGGGCGTTATTGTGGGAGGGTTTAACGACTTCGTGATCGTTCGGCGGGCGATTTCGCACGTTTTTTCTCGTCATTCGGCGTCATGAGGAAATACTTGCCGTCCATCGCGGCCAGCGCGATCATTGTTTGCCATAGCAAGGGAGGCGCCGCATGACGTTCGGTTCCGGCGAAATCGACCCCAGCCAGTCCCTCGGGGGTGGTGCCCCAGTACGCAGTGCGCCCGCCCCCGTAAGTCAGGT
>DASSSM010000284.1:0-6559 GCA_035708425.1 Pseudolabrys sp. | reverse complement strand
CATGCGCGTGCACCGCATTCTGCTATCCGGCGCGAACTGGGTCCACTGACTGACGAGCGTGGTCCGCGCGTCTTGCTCATCACGCAAACAGCCATCAACGTTGCCTGCGGTCGGATAGGCCTGCGTGTCGGCCTTGCAGCTTTTGCGCACATCGTAAGTCGGAACGTCGTCGGCCATTGCAGCACGAATTTGAACGCAGCTCAAAA
Source organism: Pseudolabrys sp. (assembly GCA_035708425.1). Lineage (GTDB taxonomy): Bacteria > Pseudomonadota > Alphaproteobacteria > Rhizobiales > Xanthobacteraceae > Pseudolabrys. The sequence continues at coordinate 6,353 of DASSSM010000284.1, read as the reverse complement.
TCGCCGCAATAGTGGCCAATAGCGCAAGTCTCGTCATGGTCGCCCTCCAGGCGCAGTAGCCGTCCGTCAAATTAACACACCCCGTTGTTTGTCTACAAAAACTCTGCGATCAATCGTGCGCGCCAGCAAGCGCCTTCTGCATTACCTTTCGATCTTCTGCAGCCAGTTGCTCGTGCCCGATCTTATAGGTCAGCTTGTCGATGGTGCCAGCGAACCGGAACGGCAGCTTGTAGCCTTCGTCCACTGGAGTGCGCGTGTCTATCCCGATGTCGAGGGATTCATCGAGCGCCATCAGGAACGGAATTGTGTGTTCCGCTTTCTGGCGCGACACAACCCTACCGTCGACGGTGAGCACGCCGGTACCGCCTTTACCGAGACCTGGACCATCGTACTTGAAGTCGAACGCGATGGTGTGTTTGCCCGGTGAAAGCGAGCTGCCTAGCCAATCCCGTTCGCCGACACCGCCTTCCCAGCGATAGCGCTTCAGGTTGAGCAGGTTGTAGACGAAAACCGGTTTGCCTTTGAGCAGATAAAGCCCGTAGCCGCCAAAACGGCCGCCCATTGTGGCGATCATTCCTTCAGCGCCTGCCTTCGGGACATTGATCTCGGCGGTAATGGTGTAGTCGCGATTCATAATGCTCGGCGCATTGCCAACCGGGATGCCGACGTTTTCGCCTACATAAGTGAACGTCGTCCGCCCGGCTGTACCGCTTGGGCGTGGCGTGAGGAGGCGCGGCAAAACCGAGTTGTCGAGCGGCAGAACCTGATGCTTCGCTGCCTCCGTCAGGAACAGCGCCTGCATCTCCTTGAGCTTGTCCGGCATCTTCGCAGCGAGGTCGTTGTCCTGCGAGAAGTCGTCGGCGATGTTATAGAGCTCCCATTTGTATTGCTCGACCGGGGGCAGTGGCTTCGTGCCCACCAGCCACGGCGGCTCCGGCGGCGTCGTGGCAGCGTACCAGCCCTCGTGGTAAATGCCGCGGTTGGCGAACATCTCGAAGTATTGCGTCTCGCGCTTCGAAGGCGCGTTGGCGTTCGCCTTGTCGAATGTGTACATCATGCTGACGCCGTCGACGGGCTTCTGCGCGATACCGTCGACCGTGTCCGGGACCCGTAGACCCGCCGCCTCGAGGATCGTCGGCACGATGTCGATCACGTGGTGGAACTGCGTGCGGATGCCGCCGACGTCATTGATGTGGCCCGGCCACGACATCACCATGCCTTGCCGGGTTCCGCCGAAGTGCGAAGCGACCTGCTTCACCCACTTGAAAGGAGTGTCGAATGCCCACGCCCATGGTACCGCCATGTGCGGATAGGTCTGATCGGAGCCCCACGTTTCGTAGTACCGGAGATATTCGGCCTCCGGCAGCTCGAGCACGCCGTTGGCAACAGTCATCCAGTTTGGCGTACCCATCATTGAGCCTTCCGAACTCGTGCCGTTGTCGCCGGTAATATAGATGATGAGCGTATTGTCGAGCTTGCCCATGTCCTCGACCGCCTGAATCACGCGGCCGATTTCGTGATCGTTGTAGGCGACGTATGCTGCGAACACGTCCGCCTGGCGAGTGACGATCTTTTTCTTCACGGCGGAGAGCGAATCCCACTTCGGCAGGCTGTCCGGCCATGGCGTGAGCTGCGTGTTCGCCGGAACCACACCGAGTCGTTTCTGGTTGGCGAAAATCTGCTCGCGCAGCTTCTCCCAGCCCTGATCGAACAGTCGCAACTTGCTGATCCTGTCGATCCACTCTTTGGTCGGCTGGTGCGGGTCGTGCGTGGCGCCGGGGACGTAATAGACGAAGAACGGCTTATCAGGCGCCGACGCGTTGAGCTCCTTCATGTAGCGGATCGCATCGTCGGCCATGTCGGTGACGAGGTTGTAGCCCTTCTTGCCGATCCACGGATATATCGGTGTGTGGTCGCGGAACAGGTACGGCGTCCACTGATCGGTCTCGCCGCCCATGAAGCCGTAGAAATATTGAAAGCCCATTCCGCTCGGCCATTGGTCGAAAGGCCCAGCGGCGCTGTATTGGAAGGAGGGCGTATTGTGGTTCTTGCCGAACCATGACGTGGCGTAGCCGTTATCGCTGAGAATCCGGCCAATGGTGGCGTTCTCCGGACCGATGATCGAGTTGTAACCCGGATAGCCGGTCGCGAATTCGCTGATCTGGCCGAAGCCAACCGCGTGATGATTGCGGCCGGTGATGATCGCGGCGCGCGTCGGCGAGCAAAGCGCGGTGGAATGAAACTGCGTATAGCGCAATCCGGACTTCGCGATGCGCTCCATCGTTGGCGTCGGAATAACACCACCAAAGGCACTGCTTACGCCGTAACCGGCGTCGTCCGTCATGATCAGCAGGACATTGGGCGCGCCTTTGGGCGGGACGACGGTTGGGGGCCACCAGGGTTTAGAGTCCTTGGCGTTCTCCTGGATCACCCCCTCGAATTTCAGGGGCGGTGGAGGAAGCTGTTTTCCGTCGATCGTCGTCGTTGCACTCGGAGAGCCCGGCGTGCCGGTGATTTGCTGTGCGAATACAGAAGAAACTGTCATGCTGCCCACCAAGGCCGACAATGACAGCGCGACTATTTTTGACTTCATCTTCCTCTCCGAGGCCCATCGCTATGACAGCCGTTCTTGATTGCCGATCCGATGTCCGAGCGCTTTGACGTAAATCAAAGCGACATAAGCCCAGAACAACTTGATTTTTCGCACATTTATGAACATTCGAATGTTGTGACGTAAGAAATTACCGCGTGCGAAATCTGAAGGCAGTTCGCACAGCAGAGCACATCGGTTCTAGTGATTGTCAGAACCGGTCACGGCGCTGAGTAGAGCGCCGGCATCGGACATAGCTGCCAATCCATTCGTTGACTTAGATCAAAGGGCGAACGCGGATTCCAATCCATGAGTTGAACATCAGAAAAGGGGGTCTTGATGTTCGGCCGTATTTCCGTTCTCGTCGTTGCGGTTATGTTTGCAACACAGGTTTCTCAGCACGCGTTCGCTCAAACGGTGGGTTATGCCGAGGCGATCGACCAACTTGGCACCAGCTGTGGTCTGGACATCGCCAAGTTTTGCAAGAACGAAAGTCTTGGCGGCGGTCGCGTACGCCAGTGTCTCCTCCGCAATCAGGGCAGCGTTTCGGCGCGTTGCATCGGATCCGTAAACGCGCTGACCAGCCTGCTTCAGAAACGTGCGGCGGCGCGCGCCTCTGTGATGCAGGTGTGCGATGTCGACATAAAAAGAAGGTGTTCGGGCGTTGAGGTCGGTGACGGGAATCTCCTGGAATGCTTCTTTAAGACAAAAGAGAATGTAAGCGCCCCGTGCCGGCAGGCCGTCGCCGATGCCGGTTTTGAAGTGGGCCTTGCATCACCTTCGACCACCAGCGCTCCCATCAAGCTTACGTCGGCCGAGCTTGTTAACAGCCTTCAGGGCGTCGAAGCGCCGGCAACCAGGATCAGCGGTGCACAGTTGCGTCAGCTTGCCGCCCAATCCCTTGCCGATCCGGCGCGCAAAGAACGCGTCAATCGAGCACCGATGTTCGCGCAGCTCGATCAGCTTGCGCAATTCACGATCGCGGTTCAGTTCGATTTCAATTCGGCACGGATCCGTCCCGATTCTTTCAGGGCCGTGGGGCTCATGGCCGACGCGCTCTATTCTCCATACCTGCAAGGTTACAAATTTCTCATCATTGGCCACACTGATGCGAAGGGGAGTCGGGAGTACAATCTCAAGCTGAGCCAGCAGCGGGCCGACGCAATTCGCGATGCGTTGATGAACCCATTCGGCATTCCAGCGTCACGGATAGAAGCCGTGGGATTGGGTGAGGAGCAGCTACTGAATAGCAGCAAGCCTGATGCGGCTGAGAATCGGCGCGTTCAGCTGATCAATATCGGCAAATAATCCGGTCAAGCTTTCGCAAAAAAAGAACGGCGCCCGAGCGGGCGCCGTTTTTAAAACCGGTTTCGATCAGCTCAGTTGCCGCGGAACGGATTGACCGAGGCCACGCGCGGATTGGCCGGTGAATCGCCCTGGTTCGGGGCAAGGACCACGACCACCGTTCCCTGCTTGACGCGTTTGTAGAGATCAATGACGTCCTCGTTGGTCATACGGATGCAGCCCGAGGAGATCGCCTGGCCGATATATTCCGGCTGATTGGTGCCATGGATGCGGTAGAGCGTATCCTTGTTGCCCTCGAACAGATACATCGCGCGCGCGCCCATCGGATTCTGGGGGCCGGGGCCCACGAAGCTCGGCACATCCATGCGCTTTTTGATGTCCTCTGTCGGCGTCCAGGTCGGCCATTCCGTCATGCGCCCGATCTTGGCTACACCCGAAAATGCGAGCGCTTCCTCGCCGACGGTGACGCCGTAACGGATCGCCTTGCCGTCGGGCAGCACGTAATAGAGGTAGCGCGCATCGGAATCGATGAGGATCGTGCCGGGCGCTTCCCTGCGGTGATAGGCCACGATGTGGCGCTTATACGGCTCGGGGATCGTCGCTTTTTCGTAAGGAGCAGCCGCCAGCAACTTTTTGTCGCGCGGTGTCAGGTTCGCGTCAGAGGCCACCTCGATCGTGGACTGCATGCATCCACCGAGAACCAGGCCACCCAGCAGAACGACCACCAACCCCCTGACCGCCATTGTCTTCCTCGTTTTCCCGGTCGCCATTTCGGGCGCCCGCATCATAGTGCCTACGCTGTAATTAGCCGAAAAAGCCGCGCCATTGCTACGTTTCAGGCGGGTTCGTGATCACCTTCCTGTGCACCTGTTGCAGGAATGTCGCAGTGCAACCAATGCCGCGTAACACACAAAACGACTTTGGCCGCAACAGCTTAAGGCCAAGTTTACCATGGCCGCGCCTATAATGCGGGGCGCAGCTCGGCGATCTCAAATGTCACGAGACCATACGATTTGCCGCGCAATTCCGCCCCACTCGTGCACCATCTTGGGGCTTCGGGACAAACGCAAGGAAGGACTGGAGTTCAGGATTATGGAAATGACCAAGGCAACGGAGCAGAAGCAAGACTCCGGACGCAAATACACAAACCTCGACAACCGTTACGGCAAGATCGGGATTTCGGCCGTTGCGGCGGCGGTGTGCCACCAGGGTGGACAGCGCCATGTGACCGAAGCCCGTCTTGAGCCCTACGATCGCGACTGACGCGCCGCGCGCGCCGGTTGTCTGCTAGCCGGACGGCTTTCGTACTTCACACCGCCACGACAACTATGTGCGCGGCCGCCGGAGCGGCTGCGCCGAAGCAGCATTTATGTCTTGCGCAATTCCGCGCGATCGGGTCATGAGAGATGATCCGACCGCGGCGTGATCGCGGAAGCGAATCGCGCGCAAGATGGTGGCTGCATGCTTTCGGTCTACGTCCCGCACGGCACGACGCTTGAGCGCATTGCCGTCGAACCCGGCTCGCCGCCGCCGGATAACGCGGTGTGGATCGACATGGTCACGCCGACCGTGCAGGAAGACAAGCTGGTCGAGCAGATGCTTGGCATCGCCGTGCCGACCCGCGAGGAGATGCAGGAGATTGAGGTCTCCAGCCGCCTCTATGTCGAGAACGGCGCGCGCTACATGACGGCGACGCTGATGTGCCAGTCGGACACGCCGGCACCCAAGACAACGGCGGTCACCTTTATTCTCTCCAGTCATCGGTTGGCCACCGTGCGCTACGACGACCCGCGACCCTTCGCCATCGTTGAACACAAGCTTGCGCGCACGTGCCTCCCGAAAGTGTCCGGGGAAAGCGTGCTGATGGATCTGCTCGATGCCGTCATCGACCGCTCCGCCGACATCCTCGAGCGTATCGGCGCCGAGGTCGACCAGGTCTCGCATTCGATTTTCGAGCCGGAGGAGGAGGTCAAGCCACCGTCCTACAACGACGTGCTGAAGGCGCTCGGCCGGAAGGGCGACCTTACCTCAAAGGTGCGCGAGAGCCTGGTGTCGATCGGGCGCCTGCTCCTGTTCCTTGCCAACGAGGCCGACAGCATGAAATGGCCCAAGGACATGCGCGCGCAATTGCAGTCGATGCAGCGCGACGTCGGCTCGCTGTCGGATCACGCAACCTATCTGACCAACAAGATCACCTTCCTGCTCGATGCGATGCTCGGCGTGGTCAACATCCAGCAGAACAACATCATCAAGATCTTCTCGGTGGCGGCGGTCGTCCTGATGCCGCCAACGCTGGTCGCCTCGATCTATGGCATGAATTTCAGGCACATGCCGGAGCTTGAGTGGGTCACCGGCTATCCCTTCGCGCTGTTCCTGATGCTGCTGGCGGCCGCACTTCCGTATCTCTATTTCAAATGGCGGAAGTGGTTGTAGCCCGGTATCCGCGTCGCCGTATTTT
>DASSSM010000283.1:0-6342 GCA_035708425.1 Pseudolabrys sp. | reverse complement strand
AGCCCAGGCATCAAGGCTTTGCTGCGGCCGTGCGTAGATGAGGTCGAAGGAATAACGGCCGAAAATCGAACGGGCAATTGCGACTGCATCGAGCGCCTCTTGCGCGCTATGCAGCCGGCCGAGTTCCTTGAGCGCCGCGTCGTTGAGGGACTGCACGCCGAGTGAGACGCGGTTGACGCCGGCGGTCCGAAAGCCGCGGAAACGCGTTGCTTCCACGCTGGTCGGATTGGCTTCAAGCGTCACCTCGACGTCCGGCGCGACGCTCCAGTGCCTGGCGATGCAATCCAGGATCGTCTGCACCGATGAGGGCTGCATCAGCGATGGCGTGCCGCCGCCAAAAAATATCGTCGAAACCGTCCGGTCCGGCACTTGCGCCGAAACCGTGGCGATTTCGCTTTCATAGGCCCGAAGAAACCGCGCCTCATCTATGCCGCCGTGCCGAACATGGCTGTTGAAATCGCAGTAAGGGCACTTCGACAGGCAGAAGGGCCAGTGCACGTAGACGCCAAAGGGAGTGGTTAACGACATGTTAAGCATCATAGCCCGTGTAGCTTGCGGCAGCCAGCTTGCGACAATTCCTGCCGACAACAGTTGATTAAAATTGTAACGATCTGGAACCGGTCAACGCCTTGAAAGGCACGCTTCCGCGAGTTTCATAAAGGCGCGTGCACGATGAGAGAGCCCACGCCCTTGCGGAGGCAGTCCATGTTTTTCGTCGGCGCTCATCTGGCCAAATGTGATGTCGAAGCCATCGGGACGGAATAGCGGATCGTAGCCGAAGCCCTTGTCGCCGCGCGGCGGCCACACCGCAACGCCATCGACGCGACCTTCGAAATCCTCAACGTGCCCGTCAGGCCAGGCGAGACAGAGAGCGGCAATAAAATGTGCCTGCCGTTGTTCGGGCGTCTTCGCGCCGCGCTCGATCAACAAGGTCTGGATGCGATTCATCGCCGCGCGAAAATCGTTGTCTGGCCCGGCCCAACGCGCGGAATGGATGCCGGGCTCGCCACCAAGTGCCTCGACCACCAGCCCGGAATCGTCGGCAATTGCCGGTTTACCGCTCGCACGGGCGGCAGCAACCGCCTTGATGCGCGCGTTCTCGGCGAAGGTCGTTCCAGTTTCTTCCGGCCCGGGAAGTCCGAGCTCCCCGGCGGACTGTGTGGCGATTCCATAGGGCGCGAGCAGTCCGCGCATTTCCCCGAGCTTGCCCGGATTGTGGGTGGCAATGACCACTAGATCGGTCAGGTGTCTGGCCATTTTTTGTATTCCGCCGCCCACGCCCCTGCACGTCGCGCTTACGCAACTGCCAATTTCTGCAGCGACACCAATTTTGCGATGCCCTTTCGAGCAAGCGCCAGAAGCGCGGCGAATTGATCTTCGCTGAACGGAATCTTCTCAGCAGTGGCTTGTATTTCCACGATGTTGCCGGATCCGGTCATGACGAAATTGGCGTCGGTGTCTGCTTCCGAGTCCTCAGCATAGTCGAGGTCGAGCACCGCAGTCCCTTTGCAGACGCCGCACGAGACGGCGGCGATATGGTCACGCAGAACTTCGGATTTGATCATGTCGCGCGATTTCATCCAGGTGAGACAGTCCGCAAGCGCGACCCACGCGCCGGTGATCGATGCCGTGCGCGTACCGCCATCGGCCTGAATAACGTCGCAATCGATTGTGATCTGGCGCTCGCCCAGCGCCTGCAGATCGACCACCGAACGAAGAGAGCGCCCGATAAGCCGCTGAATCTCGACAGTGCGGCCACCCTGCTTTCCGGCGCTTGCCTCGCGCCGCGTGCGCTCCGAGGTGGCGCGCGGAAGCATGCCGTATTCGGCGGTAACCCAACCACGGCCCTGGCCTTTAAGCCAGGGCGGCAGCCGTTCCTCGAGGCTGGCCGTGACCAGGACATGGGTGTCGCCAAACTTCACGAAACACGAGCCCTCAGCGTATTTCACGACCCCGCGTTCCAGCGAAACAGCACGCAATTCATCGATTTGTCGGCGACTTGGCCGCATCAGGCTTGCTCCCCTGGCATTGACCGCTCACCATAACCATACGCCCCGCTTGAACAAGACCACTTCGATGGTCAATTGTTGGCTGGCTTTCAAGGAGTGAGTCTTTGGCGTCCCACGACATCCCGATCGGTGCAACACAAGTAAGCCTGGCGGCGCTCAATGAGCGCTCGCGCGAGATCTTCCGACAGATCGTCGAAAGCTATCTGGCAACCGGTGAACCTGTAGGCTCGAGAAATCTGTCGCGGTTGCTACCGATCACGCTGTCACCCGCATCGGTGCGCAACGTGATGTCGGACCTGGAGCAGCTCGGCCTAATTTTTGCTCCGCACACGTCTGCTGGGCGGCTACCGACTGAAATCGGCCTGCGGTTTTTTGTCGACGCGTTGATGCAGGTTGGCGACCTGAGCGAGCAGGATCGCCGCTCGATTGAAGCCCAGGTGGCGGGCGCGCACACGGCAAAATCGATGGAGGCTGTGCTTACCGAGGCATCGCAGATGTTGTCGGGCCTGACCCGTTCGGCCGGCGTCGTATTGACGGCAAAAGCAAACGCCCGGCTCAAGCATATCGAATTCGTGCGGTTGGAGCCGGAGCGCGCGCTGGCCGTTCTTGTTGCAGAGGATGGGCAGGTCGAAAATCGTGTCCTTAATGTCCCGCCGGGACTGCCCACGTCTTCGCTTACCGAAGCGGCAAACTTTCTCAATGCGCGCATCCGAGGCAAGACGCTGGCCGACCTCCAGGCTGAAATTGAGAGGGCTGTTGCCGAAGGGCAGGCCGAGCTCGACCAGTTGACGCAGAAGGTTATTGCGACCGGCCTTGCAAGCTGGTCGGGTGGCGAAAACGATGAGCGGCAGCTGATCGTGCGCGGCCACGCCAACCTTCTGGAGGATTTACGCGCGGTTGAAGATCTCGAGCGCGTGCGGTCGCTGTTCGACGCTCTTGAAACCAAGCGGGGTGTGATTGACCTGCTGGGACGAGCCGAGCGCGCCGATGGCGTGCGTATCTTTATCGGCTCCGAGAACAAGCTCTTCTCGTTATCCGGGTCCTCGACCATTGTCGCGCCGTACCGCGACAGCAAGGGGCGGATTGTTGGCGTCATCGGCGTCATTGGGCCAACCCGGCTCAACTACGCCCGTGTCATCCCCATGGTCGACTACACCGCACGAGTCGTAAGCCGTTTACTTGCCCCATAAACGCTTGATTTTTGACGCCGCAGCCCTGATATCCCGGGCATCCGGATCTTGCCGAGGATGGATTTAAAACAATGACGGACCCAACCGCCCGCCAGGCTGAAAGTGCGGCCGCCGAAGCGGAAAACCCGACGGCGCCCGAACAGGCCGACGCGGTTGCCGAGGCCAAACGCGAGGCCGCCGAATTCAAGGACAAGCTGCTGCGCACGCTTGCCGAAATGGAGAACTTGCGCAAACGCACCGAGCGCGAGGTGCTCGACGCGCGACTCTATGGCATCGCGGGATTTGCGCGCGATGTGCTCGCGGTCGCCGACAACATGCATCGGGCACTGGAAGCAATCGGGCCGGAACTGCGTGAAAGTGCAGATGCAAATGTGAAGGCCTTGATCGAAGGGGTCGAGCTTACGGAACGCGAGCTCCTCAAGACCTTGGAAAAGAACGGCGTGAAGAAATTCTCGCCACAAGGCGAGAAGTTCGATCCGAACGTACATCAGGCAATGTATGAAATTCCGACATCCGATCTGCCTCCGGGGCAGGTGGCCGAAGTCATCCAGGCCGGCTACATGATCGGTGAACGTGTGCTCCGTCCGGCCATGGTCGCCGTCAGCAAGGCTATTCAAAAAACGCCTGCGTCCGCCAATAACAATTCGTAGCGGAAGCAGCGTCAGCGTATGTCGATTCCGTCGCGAACTGCGCGGAAGCGTCTGAACATCTGATTCCATTCACTGCTGGGCCCAACACCTACAATGCGCAGATAGCCGCCCGCGCCGAACCGTACCCATTGCACCAGCGAAAGTGATTGCCCGGCCGGATCCTTGCCCTCGGCCCTGATTTCGTGGCCAGCCGCGTTATTAATCCGCATTGGCTCAGCCGATTTTATCGAAAGTTCGCGGACCGGTGCCGTGGCGACGAGATCCCGGGCAAATCTGCTGCGGTCGCCTGCGTCAGCAGGTCCGCCGCGCCCGACCGACACGACCATGACGGGACGGCTGATCGATTTTTCGTCGGCGCTGTCAGCAAGGACGACCGTCCCAGTCGGCATGACCTGCATCACTTCGAACCCAGCCAGGTCGCCAAAACGGAATGGCAAAAGGCTGAGTTGTTCCTTGATTGGTGCAGGCCGGAACGTAACGCTTGCGAGCGCCTTGCGCACGACGGCATCGGAATAAACCGAAAGAGCGCTTTCCGGCACTTCCACGTTGATTAGCGTGGTGAGATCGCGAACCGTGGTGCCGACAGTCTGAGCCAAGAGTGACCACCGGTGCAACGTCGCACCGTCTTTCTGCACGATCCCGGTGATCAGAAAGCCAATGCCGCTGTCGAATGGAAAGCTTTCGCGCTTTGCCTGTTGGAGGTCTTGCGGAAGCTTGGTGAAGGCCGCGGTCTCCAGCTCATGGTAGGCGCTGGCCGGCAGATCGAGGATAGCGATCGATACCTTGCGGTCGGTGTCCTCAAATCCCGGAATTCGCGTGCTGGGCTTCAGGTCGCCTGGCACTTCGAGGCCGACACGGGAGCCCGGCGGATAGGCCGGTTCTGAAGCCGTGGTGGCGACAAAGGCTAGCGACCCGGCCCATGCCGCAAACAAGCACGCAATTAACCGACGAACCATGGTTACAAATGCTTTCCTAACGTGAGCAACCAGTCCCTCCCTAGCCGCCCAAATGCGGTGCAGCAATGGCTCGATAACCATTGCCGGTGCCCGTTGGGGCTAGCCTGGCGATTTCGCGAACGGCTGACTTGCGGCCTCCGGGTGCCCTCCTATATGAGCCATTAAGCCGCAATAAATGTGGCCAATCGCGTATCCAGGGGGCTGGATAGGGGGTCTGCGGATGAGCCGCTGAGATTCCCACTCGGGCGCCAAGCGGCCCGGCCGGCCTGCCGCAATTTGAGAGGAAGAACCATGGGCAAGGTCATCGGCATCGACCTCGGCACCACCAATTCGTGCGTCGCTGTCATGGAAGGCAAGACGCCGAAAGTTATCGAGAACGCCGAAGGCATGCGCACAACGCCTTCGATCGTCGCGTTTACGGACGACGGCGAACGTCTTGTCGGTCAGCCGGCGAAGCGCCAGGCGGTCACCAATCCAGAAAAGACCATCTTCGCGGTCAAGCGCCTCATCGGACGGCGCTACGACGATCCGATGGTCGAAAAGGACAAGAAGCTTGTCCCTTACAAGATCAGCAAGGCTTCAAACGGCGATGCATGGGTCGAGGCCGACGGCAAGACCTTTTCGCCATCGCAGATCTCGGCCTTCATCCTGCAGAAGATGAAAGAGACGGCCGAAGCCTATCTCGGGCAGAAGGTCGAGCAGGCTGTCATCACCGTTCCCGCTTATTTTAACGACGCGCAACGTCAGGCGACTAAGGATGCCGGCAAAATCGCCGGTCTCGAGGTGCTGCGCATCATCAATGAGCCTACCGCTGCCGCGCTTGCTTACGGCCTCGACAAGCAGAAGACCGGCACTATTGCCGTCTACGACCTTGGCGGCGGCACTTTCGACATTTCGATTCTCGAAATCGGCGACGGCGTGTTCGAAGTGAAGTCCACGAACGGCGACACGTTCCTGGGCGGCGAAGACTTCGACATGCGGCTGGTCAACTATCTCGCCGACGAATTCCAGAAAGAGCAGGGCATTGATCTGCGCCGCGATAAGCTCGCGCTGCAGCGACTTAAGGAATCAGCGGAAAAAGCGAAGATCGAGCTGTCGTCGACGACGCAGACTGAAATCAATCTGCCGTTCATCACGGCGGATGCTTCCGGACCCAAGCATCTGACGATGAAGCTGACCCGCGCCAAGTTCGAGGCACTGGTCGACGACCTCGTCCAGAAGACGATCCAGCCGTGCAAGCAGGCGCTCAAGGATGCCGGCATTTCGGCGGCGCAGATCAACGAGGTTGTCCTGGTCGGCGGCATGACCCGCATGCCGAAGGTGCAGGAGGTTGTGAAGCAGTTGTTCGGCAAGGAGCCGCACAAGGGTGTGAATCCCGACGAAGTCGTAGCGGTTGGTGCCGCCATCCAGGCCGGCGTGCTGCAAGGCGACGTCAAGGACGTGCTTCTGCTTGACGTAACTCCGCTCTCGCTCGGCATCGAGACGCTGGGTGGCGTGTTCACCCGGCTCATCGACCGCAACACCACCATCCCGACCA
>DASSSM010000282.1:0-4553 GCA_035708425.1 Pseudolabrys sp. | reverse complement strand
AAAAAATTTCAGAATGAGCGTTCCGTTGCGCGCGAGATAGCGCTCGAACGCGCGGATATCCTTGAACCGCTCCTTCCAGATCTCCTTGGTCGCGAGCTTGGCGGGCATTTTCTCTTTTTCGAGAAGGCCCGGATGAACGCGCACGACCAGCACTTCTTCATAATAGGAGCGGTTGAAAATCCCGATCCTGCCCCGCTCGGGAAGGCGGCGTGACGTGCGCCACATGAAGTCGTGGTCAAGTTCTTCCTGGCTTGGCTGCTTGAAGGAATGCACATCGCAGCCTTGCGGATTTACGCCCTTCATGACGTGCTTGATCACGCTGTCCTTGCCGGCCGCATCCATGGCCTGGAAAATCAACAAAACCGCCCAGCGGTCCTGCGCGTAGAGTCGCTCCTGCAGTTCGGACAGACGCTTGACGCCCTCCTCCAATAATTCCTTGGCCCCCTTCTTTTCGATGTCGAGGTGATTGGTATCGCCCGGATCCCAATCCTTGATGCGGAAGTTGTCGGGATCGTCTACGCGATAAAGCTTGGCGAACTTGGTAAGACTCATGCAGCGGCTCTTTCAATCATCGGGCAATCCGCCGCATTCTGTGGCCCAAACAGGTTTAATTCAATTGGGGTGATGCCGTGACCGCGCAACGGAGGCTGCGCCGGAGAGCACGCCGCGACAGATTCGGCCGCGACGTGCTTTGCTGGAATGCAGTTGTGTCAGTCAACCGCCGTGCGCCCTTGTCATAGCTGCCAGCACCTCGTCGACGCTGAAGCTTGAAGGCTTCTGCCGCGGCGGGAAGTCTTTGAACGTTTCGACGAACTGCGCACGATGCCGCGCGCGATTAGTTCGACACGAATTTCCCGTTCACCGCGCGGGCTGACCGGCCATCATGTTCTTGATCAATCCGACGATGAATGTGAGGACGGCGCCGGCCACACCGCCGCCAACGGCCTGTCCGAGCACCGCGCCGATATCCAGACCGCCCGCACCCGCGAGCATTGGGATAAGTGACGAAAGAACGGTGCCACCGGCGACACCGCCGATCGCGCCGGAGATTGAGTTGCCGAGCATGCCGAGATCGTAGTCCTTGAGCGCATTACCCGCGGCATTGCCGCCGATCGCACCGGCGATGAGTTGAATGATGAGATTGATCACTGTGCCTGACATGAGCGTCTCCATTGCTGCCGATTTAGTGCTGACGTCCCTCCCCGCTGGTCCCGCGTTGAATCATTTTCTGCCATCTTTTGTTTTCATGCGTCCCTGCGCTCGCGCACGACACACCGAAAGCCGACGTGGCTTGTCGATTTGTCGACCGGCTGCGCATGGCGTGCGGCCGGACGATAGCGGCGGCAATAGTTCGGAGAGCAGAGATGCGATCCGCCTTTAAGAACCTTGCGCGGAATTCTGATGTCGGGCTGGCAGGAGTCGTAGCTGCCGCTTTCCGATCCACCACGCGGATTTTCCGGAATACAGCAGGCCTTCGGCGCGTCGGCATGGTGCTTGGGCGAGAACCAGTCACTGGTCCACTCCCAGACATTGCCGATCATGTCGTGGACGCCGTAACCGTTCGGCGGGAAGGCCGTCACCGGCGACGTGCGCCTGAAACCGGGCTTGCGTTGATGCGGAAAGTCGCCGTGCCAGGTATTCGCCATCGCGCGGTTGCGCGGCATGAACTCGTCACCCCAGGCAAAATCGGCGCCGTCGAGTCCGCCGCGCGCAGCGAACTCCCACTCGGCTTCCGTCGGCAATCTCTTTGCGGTCCAGCGCGCGTAGAGAAACGCGTCGGAATAGGCGATGTGCACGGCCGGATGCTCGTCGAGACCCTTGATGTTGCTGTCGGGGCCGTATGGGTGCTGCCAGTTCGCGCCTTTGAGGAACGTCCACCACTGGCCCCAGTCGCGCAGGTCGACCGGATGTTTGGGCGGCGTGAATACGAGCGAACCGGCAAACAGCATGTCCGGCAGTGCGCCCGGATAATCCTTCGGGTTGGGAGGAATTTCCGCGAATGTCACATGGCCCGTTGCCCGCACAAATTCCCTGAACTGCCGGTTGGTGACAGGCGTGCGGTCGATCCAGAAATCGCTCACGGTGACGCGGTGGACCGGCGCTTCCTCGGGATAGTGCTTGTCCGAGCCCATGCGGAACGTGCCGCCGGGTATCCGGATCATGTCGGCGGTGTTGACGCTCGGCGCCCCAACCATGTCGCCCGCCGCGCGAAAGCGCGGCTCGGCTTCCGTCCACGCGTGCTCGTTCATAGGCCAATGCTACGCGCAGACGCGGCACAATCGAGTTGGACCGTGGTCCAATAAGTTCCCCGGCCGGGAGGCCAAAACGCGCGAGGCGACAGGGGGACGGGGAGGTGGGGGGATTGCCGCCTCGCGCATCATGAGGCTGACATCACAAACGGATGTCTTAGGTTGGGAGTTTCTGCCCAAAAAATGCTGGTGTCGATTGGACCGTGGTCCAATACCCGCCGGCATCGTTGCGCTGCCAGGCATTTTGGTAAAATTGGCATGGCCTCCCTTGGCCGAAAGACGGATGCTATAGATACCGCTCCACGCCGGCGGACGCACGACGATGGATCAAATCGCGCCTGACACGTCGATGCGATCGCTCCAGGAGCGTGCTGCGCACTTTGGCGGGGCGAACACAATCCGAAATGTCTTCATTGTCGCGATAGCCTATTACCTCGGCGCCGAAATCGCTTTTCTGATCGGGACACTGTCGGACAGAATTTTTGCGCCGTTCTGGCCACCAAACATTGTTTTGTTTTGCGCTCTCCTGGTCACGCCGCCGCGGCAATGGTGGATCTACATCGCTGCCGCCCTGCCCGCCCATACGCTCGCCGAGCTGGGCGTCGGCATGCCGATGCCGCAATTGGTCGTGGCCTTCGCGACGAACTGCCTGATTGCGATCGCCAATGCATTTGCCGTGCGACGCCTGATGGTCGAGCCCCCGTGGTTCGGCACCATCCGCAAGACGATCATCTACGTCCTGATCACCGCTTTTCTGAGCCCGGCTTTTTGCGCGCTCGGCGGCGCCTTCGTCCAGATTTTGGGCGGCGGCTCCATCGACGACTATGGCCTGTTCTGGGCGCGCTGGTACGCGTCCAATGCCCTCGGCAGCCTGACACTTGGGCCGATCGCGATGATCTGCATCGAGAGTACAACGCGGCCTCGCCTTGCACCGGCCGGGCGGGCCGTGGAGGCGGCCATCGTTGCAGCGTTTCTGATCGCGGCCTGCATCGTTGCGTTCGAAGATCTGCCATCGATTGCGAGCGGCTACCTCCCGCTGCTTTTATATCTTCCCTTGCCGATCATCGTCTGGGCTGCAGTGCGCTTCGGCGCCAAGGGCGCCAGCGGCGCGATATTTGTGATCAGTGTCGTGCTGATATGGCGCACGCTCAACGGCCCGAGTCTGTTCGACATCGGTTCACCCGAAGCAAACGTCTTCGGCATGCAGCTTTTTCTGATCGGCCTGTCGCCGCCGATCCTGCTGCTCGGCTCCGCCATCGAGGAAACGCGCCGGGCCGAGCGGACCACGCGGGAGAGCGAAGAGCGAATTTCATTCGCGGCGGCGTCTTCGAACGTCGGACTTTGGCAGTACGAATTCGCAACAGGCGCCTTCTGGGCGACGGACCATTGCTGGACATTGTTCGGCCTGTCTCCGAGCGAGCCCCTGACTCTTGACACACTGGTGAGCCGGATTCACCCAAACGACACGCCGACAGCGAGCGCGGCGCTGGCATCAGCAATTTCACGCGCCACAGCGCTCGACGTCGAGTTTCGCGTGCAGGATGGCGACGAGGTTCGGTGGATCTCCGTGCGGGCGCGGCCGGTCGCCGGGGACGATGGCAAGCCGACGGCGATGTCGGGCGCGTTCGGCGACGTCACATCCCGCAAGTTGGCAGAAGGCGAAGCCGATGTGCAGCGACAGGAAATCGCACATCTGATGCGGGTGTCGATGCTGGGCGAGTTGTCCGGAGGGTTGGCGCACGAGCTGACGCAGCCATTGACGGCAATTCTGTCTAACGCGCAGGCCGGAAAGTTGCTGCTCGCGGAAGGCAACAAATCCCTGTCAGAAATCGGCAACATACTTGACGATATAATCGCCGAAGATGAGCGCGCCGGAGAAGTGATCCATCGTCTCCGCGGCATGCTGAAAAAAGGCGACGTCAAACACGAAACGATCGACATGAACGACCTCATTGCCTCGACATTACAGCTCCTGCACAGCGAGCTGATCGATCGCCGGATGTCGGTGAGCTTCGACAACGTCCCCAATCTGCCGGCAGTACACGGCGACCCGGTGCAATTGCAGCAAACATTGCTCAATCTTTTGATGAACGCGATGGACGCGACCGAAAATGTGCCGCCGGCCCGACGCACCATTTCCGTCAGCACCGCAACCACCGACGACGGCGGGGTTGAGGTGCACATTTATGACCGCGGTACCGGACTGCCTCCGTCGCGTGAACACGAGGTTTTTCAGCCGTTTTTCACAACCAAGAAGCGCGGCCTCGGCCTCGGCCTGTCGATCTGCACGTCGATCGTAAAGCT
>DASSSM010000281.1:0-2916 GCA_035708425.1 Pseudolabrys sp. | reverse complement strand
AAGGGGGCAGCGCGCGGATGCCGGCGCTTTCTTCGCAAGAGCGCCGACCGACGAGAGGTCGCCGTTGGCCTGGCGCAGGACCTCGGCGAGGTTGGCCGGTACATTTGCATCCACGGCCTGCAGATCGACGACATTGTCGCCATCGATCACACCGAGGCGCACGCCGTTGTTCGCTTCAAATCCGACGATCTTCATAGGCCTTCTACCCTATTTAAATGAATGAGCCCGACCGCGGGTGGATCGGGCTCCGGCAGGATTAGCGCATGCGCACGAAGGCGAGCAAGTCACTTGAAAGACTTGCCGAGCGTGAAAGCCTGGATGGAGAAATATTTGCTGGAATCGGTCCACGCCCCCGCGGGTAGCCATCCGGAGCCACGCGCGAGAGCGCCAAGGGATTCGATGCTGTATTTGTAACTGTTCTCGGTATGGATCGTTTCGCCGGCGCGAAAATCAATCGTTTCACCGGCCACCCGCGCCTTCTGACGTTTCAGGCTGGCGAGGTGCATTTCGATGCGGCGTTTTTCACGATTGTAAAAGGCGTGATGCTCAAACATGTCGAGCCGGAAATTCCCGCCGAGCTCGCGGTTGATGCGCGTCAGCAGGTTGAGATTGAATTTCGCCGTCACACCTTCGGCGTCATTGTACGCAGCGTTGAGCACCTCGGCCGGCTTGATCAAGTCTACCCCGACGATAAGTGTCGCGCCTTCTCCGAGAATATTTGCGGCATTGCGCAGAAACTCGGCCGCTTCGTGCGGCTCGAAATTGCCGATGGTTGAGCCCGGGAAAAAGCCGATGCGCATAGGGGCCGCCCTCGCTTCCGCAGGCAACGCAAACGGTTTGCATATGTCCGCGGTGACGGGGAGCACCTTGAGTTCCGGAAAATCGATGTGCAGCTCGGCGGCCTCCCGCTCGATCATCTCACCGCAGATGTCGACCGGCACATAGGCGGCAAGTTTCGGCGCAGCGCTCAGCACAATGCGTGCCTTTTTGCTCGAGCCACTGCCGAACTCCACGAGCGCCGCGCCCGGAGGAATAAGTTTCGCGATGTCGGCGGAATGCCGACGCAAAGTGCTCATTTCGCAGCGGGTTGGATAGTACTCGGGAACTTCCGTGATGCGCTCGAACAGGTCGGAGCCGATGGCATCATAAAAATATTTTGCCGGAATATGTTTCGGAATTGCGCGCAAGCCGTCGAGCACGTCGGCTTCAAATTCGGATTGCTCCTGATGTTGCGGAATACGCTTTCTGAGTGCTGCTGCAACCATATCACGCCTTTCAGATGAACTCGGCCAGTCGCAACCCGCTGAACTGCCAGCGCGCCGGCGGATAGAAGAAGTTCCGGTAGCTCAAGCGCTCATGGCCCTCGGGTGTTGCCAGGGAGGAGCCGCGGAGCACCATCTGGCTGACCATGAACTTGCCGTTATATTCGCCGAGCGCGCCTTCGGCAGCGCGATAGCCCGGGTAAGGTAGATAGGCGCTGCGCGTCCATTGCCAAGCGATGCCGAAAGCATCGGCGATGATGTCATGGCGCGCCGCGACCTCCCATTCTGCTTCGCTCGGCAGATGCTTTCCGGTGAAGCGAGCGAAGGCATCGGCTTCGTAGTAGCTGACGTGTTGCACCGGAGCGGACGGGTCGACGGGTCTGAGGCCACCCAGCGTCATGACATGCCAGACGCCGTCCTTCTGCAGCCAATAGCCTGGCGCCTGCCAGTTTTCGTTTTGCACCGCTGTCCAGCCGTCGGAGAGCCAAAGGGACGACGTCGCGTAGCCGCCAGCGGAGATAAATTCGAGCCACTCGGCATTGGTGACGAGATGCCGGGCGATCCGCACGCGCGGGATGAGCTCGTCGTGAACCGGTGTTTCGTTGTCGAAACAGAAGCCCTCGCCATCGTGACCGATGACATGCACACCGGCTGGCACGTCGACGTAACCACGCGGGCCCAGCGTCACGTGCGGAGGCTGCCATTTGGCGTCGTAGACCGGATCGGTGGGATTCTGCGCAAATGCGTGGAGAATATCTGTGAGCAGCAATTCCTGGTGCTGCTGCTCGTGATGCAGTCCGATCTCGACAATGGTGAAGATGCGCTCGGCGTCCGCGGCCGCGACCTGCGCAACCAGCCGCTCAACCGCCGCATCCACGTGCGCACGATAGGCAGCGACTTCCGCCCCGTTCGGGCGCGTGATCAGGCCACGCTGCGGCCGCGCGTGACGCGGACCGGCGGCGACATAGTATGAATTGAAAAGAAACGGGAATCGTTCGTCGAAGATCCGGTAAGAAGGATCGTGCGGTACCAGGAGGAACTGCTCGAAGAACCAGGTGACATGTGCGCGGTGCCACTTGGCCGGGCTTGCATCCGCCATCGACTGAACGATCTGGTCCTCAGCCGACAGATGCGACGCACGCTTTTCCGTTTCCGTCCGCACACGACGAAAGGCCTCAAGCCAGATTGCACGGCTTTCATCCAGGGAACGCTTGGGCTTGTTCGCCGGTCCTTTACGGAGGGCCGGCGACATTCCGGTTCGCGCCATGGAAATCCTCCGTGACTATGCAAAGGGATTCGGCAGTCGATTTACGTACAAAGACGAACTATGGACGCAATTGTTCCATCGCAAGGACGCCCTAGCAACCTTGAATTGTCTTCTCATCACTTGCCATCGCGGACTCGAAATGCGGCAATCCTTTGATCTTCGTGCACGAATGCGGACGGAATTTCGTCGGACTCCGCGTTCACCTGAAACGATTGTCTTTTGTTATCCGACCGGAGATCGGATTTGGTAGCGGGGGAGGGACTCGAACCCCCGACCTCCGGATTATGATTCCGCTGCTCTAACCAACTGAGCTACCCCGCCACACTACGCACCCGGCCCGGCGGCCGGAAACGCATTGAAAATACATATATAATGAGTTCGCCGCCG
>DASSSM010000280.1:0-3039 GCA_035708425.1 Pseudolabrys sp. | reverse complement strand
CCGGGTAAACCTGCCGGCTCCAAACAGGGACGAGCATAATGCGTATTGCAGCGATGGCCGCCGGCGCGGTCGGCGGCTACTTCGGCGCCCGGCTTGCGGCGACGGGGCATGATGTCTTCTTTATCGCGCGCGGCGCCCACCGCGACGCGATCGCTAAAAACGGTCTCAAAATTGAGAGCGTGCACGGCGATCTTCATTTGCGCAAGCCAAATGTCACCGACGACCCAGCCAAAGTTGGCCCGGTCGATATCGTGCTGTTCGCGGTAAAACTGTGGGACACCGAAACCGCGGCAGCCGCCGCACGCCCGCTGCTCGGGCCTGAGAGCCGCCTCATCACGTTCCAAAACGGAGTCGACAGCGTCGAACGGCTATCCGCCGTGCTCGGCGCGGACCGCATCATCGGCGGCGCCGCTTACATTGCGACGGTGATCGCGTCTCCGGGCGTGATCAAGCACACCAGCGCCTTCGCGATGATGCGTTTCGGGCGCGCCGACAAAAAACCGGACAACACGCTCAATGCTTTTGTCGATGCCGGCAAGGCGGCGAAGCTCGACATCGCGCTGTCGCCCGACATCCAGCGCGAGCTATGGCAGAAGTTCATTTTTCTGACGGCGATGGCCGGGTCGACGGCAACCTTACGGTCGTCGATCGGGCCGATCGTTGCCGACACCGAGTTGCGCGGCTTCTTCCGCGCGCTGATGGAGGAGGCGTTTGCGGTCGGCAAGGCGAAGGGCATCGCGCTCGATCCTGCCTATCTCGATGACCGCATGGATTTTGTCGTCAACAAGTGCGAGCCCGGCATGAAGGCCTCGATGGCGCACGATCTCGAACGCGGAAATCGTATCGAGCTCGACTGGCTCGCCGGCAAGGTGCGCGCGCTCGGGCGCGAGCTCGGCATCCCGACGCCGGCGAGCGATACGGTCTACACCGCGCTCAAGCTGCATCGCATGGGGGCACATTGACTATGTGGAGTCACCATGGATTGCCGGGTCAAGCCCGGCAATGACCGGATGATAAGGTGATGGCTTAGCCTTCCTTGTCACCCTGCCGTTACGATGAAATAATCCGCACGCTTGTGGCAGAACAAAAACACCTGCGAGCCTTGGGGGGATGGTCATGGTGCGTTCGCGTTTGTTTCGGCACACATCGTTATTGCTGATCCTGTCATTGCTTGTCCTGACCGCAGGGCGCACCGACGCTCAAACCTACCCGTCGAACAAAATCACCCTCATTGTTGCCTTTGCGGCGGGAGGCGTCGCCGACACGCTGGCGCGCATGGTCGGACAGGGCCTGAGCGAACGCCTGCATCAGAACGTCGTGGTCGAGAACCGCGGCGGCGCCGGCGGCAATATCGCCGCAGGAGTGGTCGCCCATGCGTCCGCCGATGGCTACACGCTTCTGGTGACGACGACTGCCCTTGCCATCAACGAGACCTTGCGCGAGACCAAGCCGTTCTCGGCGGCGGACTTCAAGACGGTCGCGATCGTCGCGTCGAGCCCCGAAGCGCTGGTGACGAGCCCAAGCAATCCCGCCAAAAATCTCGCCGAATTCGTCAAGTCGGTGCAAGGCAAGACCATCAATTTCGGCTCTGCCGGCGTCGGCAGCGGGTCGCACATCGAGGCCGAGTACTTCTTCAAGAAAATCGCGAAGATTGACGCAACGCACGTGCCATTCCAGGGCGGCGCCCCGGCGATCAACGCAACGCTCGGAAACCAGATCGACCTGCTTGCAACGACGCTTGGCGGCGGCGCCGCCGCGCAGATCGCGAGCGGTAAGCTCAAGGGCCTCGGCGTCGCAAGCGAGAAACGCGCCTCGGTGACGCCTGAGGTCCCGACATTCGCCGAGTCTGGCTTTCCCGGCTTCTTTGCCGCGTCCTGGGTCGGCGTCTTTGCGCCGGCCAAAACCGACCCGCAGGTCATTGCGACGCTCAATGCCGCAATCAACGACACCATCAAGAGCGCGGATGTCCGCAAGAAGCTTTCGGATATCGGCTTCGACACCATCGAAGGATCGCCCGCGCAGGCCGAAACCCTGTTCAAGGCCGAAGTCGGCAAGTGGGGCGATATGGTCAAGGCCCTGAACTTGTCGGTCAAATAGCTGATTTGAGAACCGGCGAATTTGCGGCATTCTTTCCCTCTCCCGAAGGGAGAGGGTGCCCGCGCGCAGCGCGGGCGGGTGAGGGCTTCGGTGTCTCGCGTTGGTCTGGCAAGACAGCTTCGGCGTAATCAGACCGACGCTGAACGCGTCTTGTGGTTTCATGTGCGTGACCGGCGCCTCAACGGATTGAAATTTCGCCGCCAGGTTCCCATTGGGCCTTACATTGTCGACTTTTGTTGCGAAGCTGCCCGCCTGATAGTCGAGTTGGATGGTGGACAGCATGCCGCGCGCGCCGCGCAAGATGCGATCCGCACCGCCGATCTCGAAGCACGCGGCTATTTGGTTCTGCGATATTGGGACAACGACGTCATTCGCAATATCGACGGTGTCTTGGATACAATATTGTTGCCAGCGGGCGCCACCAATCCCCCTCACCCTAACCCTCTCCCCTCCGGGGAGAGGGAACACCGCGGAATTTGTGGCCCTGCCTCAGTCCGCGACATTTCCGGCGCTGGCGAAGCGCTGACCGTCGGCCTAGGATTCGCGCAGCGGCGAATCGGGCGGGACGTGTGAATGAGCCGAGGGCTCGACACATTCATCTATTACGCGACCGCGCCGATCCGGCTGTTCGGGCGCTCGCGCTATTTTCGCTGGAGTCTCGCCGCAGTCTGCGTCGCAGGCCTTTTTTTCGCGGCAGCTTTGTGGGCGCTCAACCGTATCCTGCCTCCCGCCGAAAGCGGCCTGTCCGAAGCCCTCGCCATCCTTAAACCGCCGCCGCCTTTGCAACCGGTCACACGCGCCTCGCACGTGATCGCACCAGTCGCCGTCTCGCTCGCCGCGATCGGCCACACGCTCGATACGGCGACGCCGCGTGAGTTCGCCGGCAAAAACGACAATCCGGTGACGCAACTGCTGGGCCAGGCCGAGATCGGGCTGACGGTC
>DASSSM010000279.1:0-5654 GCA_035708425.1 Pseudolabrys sp. | reverse complement strand
CGAACGACATCGCCCATTTGACCGAGCTTGCCGATGCGCTCGAGCAGGATCACTTCCATAGCTGTTTACTCCTCAATATTAACTTTGGTTGGATGTCTCATGTTCAAGAATGGGCAGGGGGCCCACGTTTGGCGGATACGCGCCCTCGCAATCCGATCGCCGTTTCGACCAGTCCAAGCAGACAGAGGGCAAGCATCGGCCAGCCGAGCAGAATTACACCGGCATAGGTGATGCTGAGCACGAAAGGGCGCGCACTCATTCCCTGTGTGATGGCGTGAAGCACCGCAAATCCGAGTACGCCATAGGCCAAGAGCAAACTCGCCGCGACGATGCCGCCGACGATACCGAGCATGCCCTCCAGAAAACTCAGCACGATTGCGACCGCGAGCGCCCCGGTCATCAACGGCGGAAAGCTCATTGACGAAAGCTGCGGCCAAGGGCGCGCCAGACGGCCGGAGAATTTCACGATTCGACCCGCAAGCCACAGGTTGAGCAGGTTGGTGACAGTTGCAAGCACAGCGGCTGCTGGCGGGATCGCATTGACCAGAATTTCTAGCAGTCGCTCGGTGTTACTCCCCGCCCTGGCCGTTGTGCCGTTGTTGACGCGCAAAATGGCGTTGAGCGCATCGCGCAGGCCGCCACGGAAGCTGTCTGCATCGATCCCGAAATTGGGAATGGCGACAATCACGACCAGAACGCCCAACGCGGCCGCCCACACGACAAGCCTGCCGGGCGGATACCACTCAAACGACGCGGCATCCTGGCCGCTGCCTTTGGCGGCCGCGACCGGGCGGGCAAGCATTGCGAGATAACCGAGCCACCACGCCGGGAAACCAGCTCCGGCCGCAAAAGCGAGCAGGAAGACGGTACCGAAGACTGCACCGAGCCCAAGCGCACCGGCAACTGCCGCAGTCATCGCGGCCCAATGGCTCCAGCCAAGGCCCGCGATCATGATGGGCAGCGGTGCAAGATAAAATAGCGGGATCGACAGCCACGAGCCGGAAGTCACCGAGGCAAACAGCAGAGCTGCCGCGGTGCCCGCGCCAATCCCTATGATTGCAATCTGTATCATCACGAGCTGTCCCGCTCCTCACCGAGCGGTTAGAGACGGAGTTGTTCCGCCCCAACCATCAGCGCCCGGGTGTCCCCGGACGCCTCGTTTGTGTTTACTGTATCACGTAAGGCAGCAAGCCGAGAAAGCGCGCGCGTTTGATCGCCTGCGCCAGCTCGCGCTGCTTCTTAGCCGAAACCGCTGTGATGCGACTCGGAACGATCTTGCCGCGTTCCGACACATACCGTTGCAGCAGCTTCACATCCTTGAAGTCGATCTTGGGTGCATTGGCGCCCGAGAATGGACAAGTCTTACGGCGGCGGAAGAAGGGGCGGCGCGCGCCGCCCTGTGGCGCGAATGCCATGTTCTATTCCTCCCCTCCAATGGCGTCAGGACTGTCGATGTCGTCGCCTTCGTCACGTCGGCGGCGTTCGCCGCGTCCACCGCGGTCGCCGCGATCGTCGCGGTCGC
The DNA here is from genome assembly GCA_035708425.1 of Pseudolabrys sp. GTDB lineage: Bacteria > Pseudomonadota > Alphaproteobacteria > Rhizobiales > Xanthobacteraceae > Pseudolabrys. The sequence goes on along the minus strand of DASSSM010000279.1, from coordinate 4,132 downwards.
GGTCCGATTTGCGCATCATCGCGGAGGGGCCATCCTCGAGCGCGTCGACGCGGATCGTGAGATACCGGAGCACGTCCTCATGGAGGCGTTCCTGGCGCTCGATCTCGTTCAGTGCTGCGGGCGGCGCATCGACATTGAGCAGCGTCATGTGCGCTTTGCGGTTTTTGCGGATGCGATAGGTGAGGGACTTCAGGCCCCAATATTCGTTCTTGGTGACTTTGCCGCCCATTTGCCCGATGACACCGGACAATTGGGTGGTCAATTCCTCGACCTGCTGCGCGCTCAGGTCCTGGCGCGCAAGGTAGACGTGTTCGTACAACGGCATGAATGCCTTTCCCTTCGTTTCAAGTCCTCGGTCCTCGATCCCGGCGCTAAGCCCCTCGAGCCCTTCGGGGAAAGGCTCGAATGCTCTGAAGGCGGAAGCACGGGACGCCGGGCCAATTAGCCCTACCGGCTGAAAATCGTATCCAACCGGCCGTCCGTTCAACTCCCAACCAGGATCGACGGAGCGCGCGGTTTATAGGCGGTTTTGGCAAAAACGCAAGGCAAAACGGTCGCTAAAGCTACGCCGCCGCTACTGACCAGAATCCTCGATGTTACCGACCACATTGCGCGTGTAGGTGTTAATTACCGTTTCCATTAGGCAGTATCTGGCTGCAGAGTTAAACGCATTACAGGCTCCAGCCCAAAGCGCCGGGGTTTGTCTTTTGTTCAAAGCAAAATATCGAATTACTGCCACTGATTTTTTGGCCGGCCTGCTCGACTTGACACGACACTTATCGCGGTGTCTTTCGGCGCGATTTCTGTGTGAAAGCATTAGCTAACGGCATAGGCATGGCGACCGCTTTTGTATTTCCGGGGCAGGGCAGTCAGACCGTCGGGATGGGAAAGGCCCTCGCGGCAAACTTTGTCGCGGCGCGTCACATTTTTGAGGAAGTCGATGCCGCACTTGGCAACAAGCTCAGCACCATCATTTTCGAGGGGCCCGCCGATACTCTTACGCTCACCGAAAACGCGCAGCCGGCCCTTATGACGGTCTCGCTTGCTGTCGTGCGTGTGCTCGAGGCGGAGGCCGGACTGAACATAGCGCGTGATGCGCAATTCGTGGCGGGTCATTCGCTCGGAGAATATTCCGCACTGGCCGCGGCTGGCGCCTTCACTGTGGCGGACGCCGCGCGCCTCCTGCGGACGCGGGGCCAGGCCATGCAGAAGGCGGTCCCGGTCGGTGTCGGCGCGATGGCGGCGCTTATCGGGCTCGAGTTCGACGCCGCCGCTGCAGTGGCGGCAGAAGCCGCTCAGGGCGAAGTCTGCCAGGCGGCGAACGACAACGGCGCCGGCCAAGTGGTCGTTTCGGGAAACAAGGGAGCCGTCGAACGCGCGGTAGAAATCGCAAAAATAAGGGGCGCAAAGCGTGCGATGCTGTTGCCTGTGTCCGCACCCTTCCATTGCGCCTTGATGCAGCCGGCCGCCGAGGTAATGGCTGAGGCGCTCGCGAAAACGGCAATCAAGCCGCCCGCCGTCCCCGTGGTCGCCAATGTGCTGGCGAAGCCCATCGGCGAGCCCGATGAAATCGTGCGCGCTCTCGTCGCGCAGGTGACCGGAACGGTTCGCTGGCGTGAATCCGTTGTGTTCATGGCGGGCGCAGGCGTTTCAATTTTTTATGAGGTCGGCGCAGGGAAGGTATTGAGCGGGCTGATCAAGCGTCTTGCCGACGGCGCCACGACGGCCGCGATCGGAAGTCCTGAGGATGTCGCCGCCTTCAAGGCGGGGAGGAACCCATGATGTTCGATTTAAACGGCAAGACTGCCCTGGTGACAGGTGCTAGCGGGGCGATTGGCGGCGCGATCGCGCGCGCGCTCCATGTCCAAGGCGCGACGGTTGCAATTTCCGGTACACGCAAGGAAGCGCTCGACGGTCTGGCGGCCACGCTCGGCAATCGCGTATTTGTCCTTCCTTGCGATCTTGCGGACAAGGAAGCCGTTGAGGCGCTGGTGCCGAGCGCCGAAGAAAAAATGGGAAAACTCGATATTTTGGTCGCGAATGCTGGCGTCAACCGCGACAACCTTTTCGTGCAGTTGCGGGACGAAGATTGGGACAAGGTGATCGCCGTCAATCTGACCGCTACGTTCCGGTTGGCTCGCGCCGCAGTGTCACGCATGATGCGTCGGCGCTGGGGCCGCGTGATCGGTATCTCTTCGGTGGTCGGGTTTACCGGCAATCCGGGGCAAGCCAACTACACGGCTTCAAAAGCCGGCATGGTCGGAATGATCAAGTCGGTGGCGGCCGAGTATGCCAAGCGAAACATCACGGCCAACTGCATAGCGCCCGGCCTCATTGCCTCGGCCATGACAGACAAGCTCAATGAGAAGCAGCGCGAAACAATCCTTGCTCGCATCCCAGCCGCCAAGCTTGGCACTCCGGACGATGTAGCCGCCGCTGCTGTCTTTCTCGCCTCGAATGAGGCCGCCTACGTCAACGGTCAAACCATCCATGTCAACGGCGGGATGGCTATGATATAGCGCGCGCGTCCCGAAAGTCGGGGACCGAAGTTCGCGCTGGCGGCGGTGGATATGCGCGGTTTTCGGGGGTTGCTCGCTCCTCCGGCACGCGCTAGTCAATGGATTTGAAGTATGGTAACCGACTTTCGGCCCGGCTGGGGCGGCTAAGTGCGGAGTAATGTTCCGCAATTGGGGATCGTCTCATCACCGTCAACCACGACGAGGCCGTATCGCGATGGTTGCGAACTGAGCTTGGCGCGCAGCCCAATTCATAAAGCACGAGGTTGGAACGATGAGTGACATTGGCGAGCGGGTGAAAAAGATCGTCGTGGAGCACCTGGGCGTAGAACCCGACAAGGTGAACGATCAAGCCAGCTTTATCGATGATCTTGGCGCCGACAGCCTCGACACGGTTGAGCTCGTTATGGCCTTTGAAGAAGAATTTGGCTGCGAGATCCCCGACGACGCCGCTGAAACCATTCTGACCGTTGGCGACGCGGTTAAATTTCTTGAAAAGAACGCCAAAAGCTGAGTGCGTCCTGCACATCCGCTCGATTGCTTCGCTCGTCAATGGCTTTGGGCCGTCTGCAGTGCGACGGTGGCAATAGATGCGCTCGGAGCCGGCCATGAGACGTGTCGTCGTTACCGGAATGGGGATGCTCACGCCGCTGGGTTGCGGTGTTGAGGCAACCTGGACCCGGCTGCTCAAGGGTGAAAGCGGCGCGAAGAAGATCGACACATTCGAAGTTTCCGACATTGCGTGCAAGATCGCCGGCGTCATCCCGCGGGGTGACGGTGCCGGCGCGACCTACAATGCCGATCAGTGGATGGAGCCGAAGGAGCAGCGCAAGGTCGATGAATTTATTGTCTTTGCGATGTGCGCGGCGCGTCAGGCCCTCGACGATGCAGGGTGGCACCCCAAGAGCTATGAAGAGCAGACTACAACCGGGGTACTGATCGGATCAGGCATCGGCGGTATCGAGGGAATAGCCGAAACGGCGGTGGCTCTTCACGAACGCGGCCCGCGCCGAGTGTCGCCGTTTTTTATTCCCGGTCGCATCATCAATCTTGCATCTGGTTTCGTATCGATAGCATTCGGGCTAAAGGGCCCCAACCATGCGGTCGTCACAGCGTGCTCGACTGGCGCTCACGCGATTGGAGATGCAGCGAGGCTTGTCGCGCTTGGTGACGCCGAGGTGATGGTGGCAGGCGGCGCGGAATCGCCGGTCAACCGCATTTCGCTCGCCGGATTTTCCGCGTTGCGCGCGCTTTCGACCAATTTTAACGATGATCCGACGCGCGCTTCACGGCCTTATGACAAAGATCGCGATGGCTTCGTAATGGGCGAAGGAGCCGGCGTCGTTGTGTTGGAATCACTCGAACATGCAAAGGCGCGTGGGGCCAAGATTTATGCGGAACTGATTGGTTACGGGTTGTCCGGCGATGCCTATCACATCACTGCGCCAACGCCGGACGGCGATGGCGCGCTGCGATGCATGAGCGCGGCGATCCGTCGCGCCGGCATCTCCGCGAGTGACATCGACTACATCAATGCTCATGGCACCTCGACACCGTTGGGCGATGAGATCGAACTCGGTGCAGTGCAAAAACTGGTTGGTAACTCAGCTGGCCAT
>DASSSM010000278.1:0-2463 GCA_035708425.1 Pseudolabrys sp. | reverse complement strand
TCTCGATGCGGTCGGGCAGCACGCGGTGGCGCGCGCCGGAAAGCTTCGGTACGCCCTCGACCACGATGCGCGAGGAGCCCGCGCCGGCGATCTTGGCGCCCATCTTGTTGAGGCAATCGGCGACGTCGGTGATTTCCGGCTCGCGCGCGGCGTTCTCGATCACGGTCGTGCCGCGGGCAAGCGCGGCCGCCATCAGCGCGGTATGGGTGCCGCCGACCGTCACCTTGGGGAATTTGATCTCGCCGCCGCGCAGCCCATTCTTGGCGCGGGCGATGACATAGCCGCGATCGACCTCGATGTCGGCGCCCAGGCGCTCCAGCGCCATGATCAGGAGGTCGACCGGCCGCGTGCCGATGGCGCAGCCGCCGGGCATCGACACCTTCGCCTCGCCCATGCGCGCGACCAGCGGCGCCAGCACCCAGAAGCTCGCCCGCATGCGCGAGACCAGCTCATAGGGAGCGGTGGTGTCGATGATGTTGGCGGCGGAGATGTGCAGCGTCTGCCCGTCGTATTGGGTTTCGCCCGGGCGCTTGCCGCCCACCATGACGTCGACGCCGTGATTGCCGAGAATGCGCTGAAGCTGGATGACGTCGGCGAGCCGCGGAACATTCTCGAGGATCAACGTGTCCTCGGTGAGCAGGCTGGCGATCATCAACGGCAGCGTTGCATTCTTTGCGCCCGAGATCGGAATAGCTCCGTTCAGACGCTGCCCGCCAACGATCCGGATCCGATCCATGCCGCCCTCCGCTCGCTCTCAGAACGCTCGCAGTTCCGATGGAGGAACCGCCACCGCCTTGGTGCAAGCCTTTCCAAGGCAGGCTGCCACCTTCGCCGGGGAATTACGGCGAAAGTCCGGTGCCGGAAAACCCCTTATTTAAACGGTTTAACCGCCACGAGGCGGCAAGCCGGGCCGCTTGGCGTCTTCACCGGCTGCAGGCGCCTTCCGGCCGCGCTCCTGCGTCTTGCGCCGGCGCAAATTTTCACGCAGTTCGGCGGCCAGGCGCCGACTGCGGCTGTCGGGTTTCTTGTCTTTGCCGGACTTCTCGTTTTCCATCGCGGTGGCATTATCGGCCTGTTACCCGGCGTTGCAACTTTGCCGCCATCGCCTTGCGTCACCGGGGACCGTGTGGCAGTTTCCGCCGCGTTTTCGCCGCCGCATCTGGCGGCCCGTGCGCACTCTCGCTGCCGTAGCTCAGTGGTAGAGCACCCCCTTGGTAAGGGATTTGACGCAAAACTTTTTCAGAAAATGCAACGGCTTACGGCTATAGCAAAAAGCGAAAAAATCTAAGCAATTCAAAAATCACACATTTGCGTCTGTGACCATACTGTGACTGATGTTTGGGAAGCAGTCCCCGCTACACCAGTGGCATGTGGGGGGCACCCGGCCGTCAACGTCGCGATGAATTAGTACTCAAAAATATCGGGCAGATTTTTCGGTGAAGTCACAGGAACGCTGACGGTCGGTCAGCGTGTTGGCATTGATCTGAATGTCTGCCTTTTTGGAGGTAAAGAGGACATGAACATTTGAGAGGCACATGTGATCGGTGGGCACAAGACCAGCGTCAGCCTTGAAGATCCCTTCTGGAGTGACCTGACAGACATTGCGCATGCGAAGCGGGTGACGCTGTCAGAATTGGTCGCTCAGATCGACGGCGCTCGCAAACAGAGCAATCTGTCCTCGGTGGTCCGCCTGTTTGTGCTTGAGCACTTCCAAAATGAAAACAAGCGATTGGACGTAACGGACGCTGGCCGCACCTCGGCGAGCGCTGAAGAAAAGCAAGCAACCCGGCCTTAGCTCGCGTTCAATCAAATTCAACTTTGCGAACGCATGTCCGCTCGTGGCCCAAGCGGACAACCCTAGGTGCATCGCACATGTCCGCTCCTCAAAACGGGGTATTTGGCAACCGAAGCCGAAGGCCGCGCTCACGTTAGGATGCGTGGATGCGTATTATCGACGGCACCTCGTGATGCAAATTTCCCTTGTTCCTATGCCCATCAGCAAATTGACCGTCTATTTGGTTTTGGACGATCTCGGAAAGCGGGGCCGCGTCTGGTGCGAGATCGATGAAGCCAGAGCCAACGAACAAGCGCTCATCGACGACATTCTGAGCGGGCAGTACGAGCGCCCACTGCGCGTGGTGGCGTTCGACGTAGATGAGGGTTGGGCGTGCGACGTGACTAAAGAGATTGCGGCGAAGTTGCTCGACGTTGGCATGAAAGGACGCTCGCTCGGAGCTAAGGCGTGGGAATTCATCGAGCGAGTTACGGCCGGTGCAACCACCGTGAACTGAACGCCGTCCTCGCACACACGGAATATTCACCTGAAGGCGAGAAACTCGAAAAAATTCGACGAGCTGTCTCGAAAAACGACGAGCTAGCAAAAATGCCTTCCGATATTACTGCCTCTGCCGGCTTCTCCGCCGCACGAAAGGCTTGCTGCCTGGTGGTGGTGACGATGATGCA
>DASSSM010000277.1:0-2205 GCA_035708425.1 Pseudolabrys sp. | reverse complement strand
TCTGTATGTCAGTCTGGACGGCACATCGTTCACTGAAACGGCGGTACCTGTTCCGTCGGCCTTACCCGCGTCGCTGTTCGCGCACTTTAGCAACCGCGCGACCTTCAACGCCGCGCGCGTCGGCGTAAATTATCATTTTTAGAACTTCATGAGGCGGTGATCGGGAGTCTTTTACCAAGCGAACGAAGGTCGAATGTCCGCTTCTGGCCCTTAGCCGGCATTTCTGTCCGCACATGTCCGCTTTCAGGGGGTAAAGCGGACATGACCGTTTGCGGGAATCCGCTTTCACGGGCGCTATTGGGGGCAAAGCGGACATGCCCTTTTGCACTGCCTATGTCCGTTAGTGACCCAAGGACATTGATGTGCCCCCTTTCGACGACACAGTTTTTCTAGGTAGGATGATCTTGTTTCTTGGGCGGGCGCATGAGACGACGCGAGTTCATCACATTAATTGGAGGCGCGGCTGTTTGGCCATTCACTGCGCAGGCGCAACAACCAGCGCGGATGCGGCGTGTAGGCGTGTTTGTCTACTTCAAGGAAGAAAATTTGCTTCTGAAATCCCATGTTACGGCATTTCAAAAGCAGCTGGCCACGTTGGGTTGGTCGGGAAATAACCTGCAGATCGACGTCAGGTGGACGGGTGGCAGTCCCGATCTTGTTCGGAAATTTGCGGCAGAGTTGGTTGCGCTCAATCCAGACGTAATTTTGATTGCGGGCGGATCACTTGTCGGCGCGATGCAACAGATTTCGCGCACCGTGCCGATCGTTTTCGTGGAAGTGGCTGACGCAGTCGGCGCCGGCTTCGTCGAGAGCCTGTCGCACCCGGGAGGAAACGCGACCGGCTTCACGAATTACGAATACAACATCAGCGGCAAATGGCTGGAATTTCTCAAGCAGATCGCACCGCGCACAACGCGTGTCGCGTTTCTTCGGGACGCAGCCAATCCAAACGGAGCCGCCCAATTCGGCGTTATTCAGGGCCTGGCCGGCCCCCTTGGGATTGAGGCAAGCCCGATAGGTTCGCGCGACGCCGGTGAAGTCGAACGCGGTATCCGCGAATTTGCCAGCAAGCCGAATGGCGGACTGATCGTCGCGCCGAACGCATTTGCGCTCACGAACCGCGAATTTGTTATTGGTTTGGCTGACCGATACAAACTTCCTGCAATCTACCCGTTTACTTATTTTGTCGGCAGCGGCGGGCTGATTGCATTCGGCCCCGATCCCGGCGATCAGTACCGGCGCGCGGCCGGATATGTCGACCGCATACTCAAGGGTGAAAAGCCTGCCGACCTGCCGGTCGAGCAATCCACAAAAGTGACTTTGGCCATCAATTTAAAGACCGCGCGCGGGCTTGGTCTTGAGGTTTCGCCGACGCTGCTCGCTCGTGCCGATGAAGTGACCGAATGACGGCGATGTTCGCTTCGGGCCCTTAGCGCTTGCACCGTATATGTTCGCTTGCGGAGGCAACGCGGACATATCAACGCGCCTCGTGTCCATACTTGAAGCGCGGTCAACCCGGCCTATGTGAAGAAGAGAGACACGGAGGTTCAGATGACGCCACCGGGCCAGCCAGGCCGCGACGATCGCTAGCGCCAGACGTTCGGGCCTAGCGGAGCGGCGAGTTTCAGGATGGCACGCCGGGAACGGCCTCCGGGGTCGCATCAGTCAGGCAAGACCCCAACTCAGCCGTTCCCGACGCGCGTTCAAGCCTCTCGATATTGATTGGGCCGCTGCGCGTGCGACGGAGGAGTTCCACCATGTCGAAGACATTGGTTTTGGCATCCGTACTCTGGCTAAGCGCCGCGGCTTTCGGTGCCGCAGGAGAAACGCCGTCGGTTGCCGAAACAAAAAACACGGATGCGATAAGAAAAGCGTGCGCGCGCGAGGCGACGTTGAAACTTTATACAGGCAAGCAAAGAAGCCGGTTCATCAGGCAATGTCTGGCGGGCATTCGTCCGCCTGGCCCCACGGCAACGCCGACGATCGCGCCGTTAGCCAATCCACGCAGTAACTTCGGCGGCAGCACTGCTCCCAGCAATGCGCCGGTCGCGCCGAGCGCGCCGGTGATCGGCTCCACCGGCACATCGACCACCGGGTCCAGCGCCACGTCCATCAGCGGCTCGAGCGGCACCAGCATCGGCAGTTCCCGCGGGCGTTAGAATCCCGGTACCGCAAGGCTGCGGATAGATCGGTCTGCAAGCTCCA
>DASSSM010000276.1:0-15316 GCA_035708425.1 Pseudolabrys sp. | reverse complement strand
GGCGCGTGCGTGTGCACGACGGCGACCACGTCCGGCCGCATCTTGTAGATTTCGCCGTGGATATAGCGCTCGGTGAACAGCGCCGACATCGGCAGGCCATGCGTGTCGACGGGCCGGCTGTCGAGGTCGAATTCCAGGATGTCTTTTTCAGTGACAAGGGCGGCCGACAGGCCGCGCGACATCAGGAATCGGTTCGGATCGCGATTGTGTCTGACCGACACATGACCCCAGCCGTCGAGCAAGCCGTGATCCGCCAGGATGCGGCCGGCGGCGACCAGGTCTTCGACCAGCTTCGGATCAGGTGGCCCGGCCGAGGCGGGCGCCGGTTGTGCGGCAGCACCTGAAATCCAAAGGCTGACGAGCGCGGCAACGAGAAGCGAGCTGCGAAAATGTTGCAGCCTGCTCGCCATGACAAACTCCAACGGTGTGAAGCTTACGGCTCGAGTTCGGTGTCCCAGTAAAGGTAATCGAGCCAGCTTTCGTGCAGATAGTTCGGTGGGAACAGCCGGCCGTTGCGGTGCAGGTGGTGCACCGTCGGCTGAAACGGCATCTGCGATGGCCACATCTTCGCTTCGTTCGGCGTGAGATTGCCTTTGCGCAGGTTGCACGGCGAGCAGGCCGCAACGACGTTGTCCCAGGTCGTGTGGCCGCCGCGCGAGCGCGGCAGCAGGTGATCGAACGTGAGGTCGTCGCGCTCGCCGCAGTATTGGCACGAGAAGCGGTCGCGCAAGAAGACGTTGAACCGGGTGAAGGCCGGGTGGGTCGACGGTTTCACAAAGGTCTTGAGCGAAACCACGCTCGGCAGCTTCATCTCGAAAGAGGGGCTGTGCACCGCGCGGTCGTAATTGGCGACGATATTCACGCGTTCGAGAAAGACTGCCTTGATCGCATCCTGCCAGGACCATAGCGAAAGCGGGTAATAGCTCAGCGGTCGAAAATCCGCGTTGAGCACCAGAGCCGGGAAACCGCTAGGCGAAACGTGAACGTTCAAGCGACGCTCCTCGACCTCCTTAAGGCTGCCGCCACGCAGCTAATGGCCTAGTAATAGGGCAGCGTGACAGGATTGTGAAGCGGGGACGGGGGTTACCCGCAAGCCTGCTATTTGCCGGCGGCAAAGCACTTGGCCAGAAATTCGCCGCCCTGGCGCAAGCCTTCCTGGTCGATGCCGTGGCCTACCCCGGATGAAATGTGCCACTGCGATGGAATTCCCAGCGCTGCAAGGCTTTGGGCGGCGTGGAACAGCGCCTGCACCGGAATGAGTTGATCGGCGTCGCCGTGGATCAAAAGCACAGGCGGCTTGCTGCGGATCTCCGCGGTGAATGACTCGACGTCGACGTCTTCCGGCATCACGAGCATCCCGGAATAGCCGACGATTCCAACTGGCGCGACTGGGCGACGCAGGCCGACATGGAGCGACATCATGGTGCCCTGGCTGAAGCCGACGAGTGCCAGCGCCGACGGCGGCAGGTCGCGGCGCTTGAGCTCGGCGTCAAGGAAGCGTTCAAGAATCGGCGCGGCCTCGTTCACTCCGGTCCAGCGCTCTTCCGGATTACGGAATGTCAGCGGAAACCATTCGCGGCCCATCGGTGCCTGCCCGCATGGACGAGGCGCGTGCGGCGACACGAACGCGGCGTCAGGCAGCAGGCCCTGCCAGGCGCGCCCGATCTCGATGAGGTCGTTGCCGTCGGCGCCATAGCCGTGGAGGAAGACCACAAGTCGACGCGCGCGTCCCGAGCGCGGCTCAAGGCGCGGTCCATCGAGTTCAGCCATTCTTCCTTTTCCTTTTCGGCGTCTTTTTCCCGGCCGCTTCTTTCGGCCGGCCATTCGGCTGAACCGGCACCACGTCGCGTTTCTTCACGACATGATAGTAGGCCCAAAGCAGATGCGCAGCCACGCCGCGCCACGGCCGCCAGGCCTCGGCGATCTTCGTGAGTGCCTTGGCGTCCGGGCGTTTGCGTAGACCGAGGGCAAGGCGCGCGGATTCCTGCACGGCAAGATCGCCCGACGGAAACGCATCGGCGTGCCCCAGGCAAAACAGAAGATAGATATCCGCCGTCCAGGGTCCGACGCCATGCAGGGCGGTGAGTGCAGCATGCGCCACATCGGCGTCCATACTGCCGACGGCGGTAAGATCGATCCGGCCTTTGGCGACCGCTTTGCCGATTTCACGGATCGATTTGATCTTCGGGGCGGACAGCCCAAGCCGCCTGAGCTTGTCGGCGCGGGCGCGGCGCACCGTGTCATGGTGAAATGGATCGAACGCGGCGAAGAGTCGGGCACGGATCGCGGCGGCGCTTGCGGTGGAAAGCTGCTGCCCGCAAACGATCGCGCACAGGCCGGGGAATCCCGGCTCGCGCCGGCGCAAGCTGAACGCGCCGGCTTTTTCGGCGACCGGTTTGAGCCGCGGGTCGGCGGTAACAAGCTCTACGAGGCCGGCCTGGAGATCGGCTTCAGTATGGAGGAAATGAGTCATGCGCTATCCGTCTAGCAAGTAAGACGGTAGATAGAAAAGCCATGCCACCCGTTTTCCGGTTTGCGCCGTCGCCGAATGGCTACTTGCATCTCGGCCATGCATTGTCGGCGTTGCTCAATGCTGACATGGCGCGCGCGAATAGTGGTCGACTGCTGCTGCGCATTGAGGATATCGACACCGCGCGCTGCCGGTCGGAATACGAGACGGCGATCTACGAAGATCTGGCATGGCTCGGCTTGCATTGGGAATCCCCGATCCGCCGGCAATCCGAACACTGGGACAACTACCGTGGCGCGCTCGCGCAGCTTGAGGCCATGGGTCTGATCTATCCGAGTTTCGAGAGCCGCGCCGAGATTGCGCGCCTCGTGACCGACCGTGAGGCACAGGGACACTGGCCGCGCGATCCCGACGGCACGCCGCTTTATCCTGGTGATGCGAAAAACATGAGCGTGGCCGAACGAAACCGGCGCATCGAAGCCGGCGAATCATATGCGTTGCGGCTCGACATGCCTGCGGCGACGCTACGCGCCGGCGCGGTGAACTGGGTCGAAACTGGTGCCGGACCGGGCGGCGCAACCGGTGCGGTTGCGGTCGATCCTTCAGTATGGGGCGATGTGATTCTGGCGCGCAAAGAAATCCCTACCAGCTATCACCTTGCGGTTGTCGTCGACGACGCCGCGCAAGGCGTGACCGACGTGGTGCGCGGCCGCGACCTGTTTCACGCAACCGCGGTCCACCGCTTGCTCCAGGTGCTGCTCGGTCTGGGCGCGCCGCGCTACCACCATCATCGGCTTGTTATCGATGAGACAGGCAACAAACTGTCGAAATCGACGCAATCCACCGGGCTGCGCGAGCTTCGCGCGCGCGGATTAACGCCCGCCGATATTCGCCGCTTGACCGGGCTCGATTGAGCCGGTCTTCCATGTCAATGTCGCATCTCGGGTAAGGGACTCATGCCAAAGGTCCGGAAAAAAGCGCCGCGGCGGCGCCGTCCACGCCACACGCCCAGATCGCCCGCGGAAAAGGCGCCGTCAGCGCGCGCGATCGAGGCTGCGCTTGCCGGCATCGCACACGATATTCGCACGCCATTGACCGGAATCGTGGCGCTTGCCGAATTGCTGGTATCGTCGGATCTGGGTACGCGCGAGCGCGAGTGGGCAAGCGCGATCAAAAGCGGCGCTGATCACCTTTCGGCCCTGACCACTGTCATTGTGGATGCGGCAAGGGCAAAGGCCCATGGTCTCGTTCTTCGCAACGAACCTTTTGCACCCCGTGCGCTTGCCGAGGCTGTCGGCGCGGCGCTCGCGGCACGTGCCCACAATAAGGATCTCAAGACCAACATCAAAATCGCCGACAATCTGCCGGCCATGGCATCAGGCGACGGTATGCGCTTGCGTGCAGCGCTGGAGAACCTGGCAGACAATGCCGTAAAATTTACGCACCAGGGAAACGTGACGTTTGCGGCAACGGCCGAACAGGCCAAGCAAGGCCGCGTGCGCCTAGTCTTCAGTTTTGCGGACGATGGCATCGGCATCGACGCCGGCGAACTCAAGCATCTATTTCGTCCGTTCGCGCAGGCCAGCGTCAAGATTTCGAAACGTTACGGCGGCGCGGGGCTTGGGCTCTCGCTGGTCAAACGTCTTGCAAAGGCGATGGGTGGCGACCTCAGTGTGACCAGCAAAAAAGGCAGCGGCTCCACATTCCGTTTAAGTGTGCTCGTTGAATCGCTTGAAGCGCGAGCAACGACACAGCGACAGGACCGCAAGCCGGTACCTGTTCGGCCGCTGTCAATCCTTTGCGCGGAAGACAATCCTTATGGCCGCGTGGTGATGCACACGATTCTTGGCGAACTGGGGCACAGGGTTGATTTTGCCCAGACCGGCGAAGCCGTCGTGGCGGCGGTCGAACGCGGCGCTTACGACGTGGTGTTGATGGACGTCACGCTCACCGGTCTGAACGGCATTGACGCGGCACGCCGCATTCGCGCGCTGCCGGGACAGGCTGGCCTTACGCCGATCGTTGGAATTTCCGGCCGTGGCGAAAGCGGTGACGAAGCGGCAGCGCGTGATGCAGGGATGAATTTCTATTTTGTGAAACCAGTGAGTCCGCGAAAGCTCGCGCAGGCGCTGGCAGAATGCAGTTCAGTTTGATCAGACGTTGCTGGCGCACTTGGCGCGTTCGACAATTCGCACCACGTCAGACATGATGCGGTTCAGTTCGAAATCTTTTGGCGTGTAGACCGCTGCTACGCCGGCTTTTTCCAGCTCCGCGGCGTCCTCGGGCGGGATGATGCCGCCGACGATCACCGGCACGTCGAGGCCGGCCTCTTTCATGCGGCCGACAACATCTTCGACCAGCGGCAGATGGCTTCCAGACAGCACTGAAAGCCCGACAACATGCGCCTTTTGCTTGCGTGCGGCCTCGACGATTTCCTCCGGCGTCAGCCGAATGCCCTCATAAACGACCTGCATGCCGGCATCGCGCGCCCGCACTGCGATCTGCTCGGCGCCATTGGAATGGCCGTCCAGCCCCGGCTTGCCGACGAGGAACGTGAGTCGGCGACCGAGCTTGCGGGAAACGCGGTCGACGTCGGCGCGGATATCGTCGAGCCCGGTGACGTCGTTGCGCATCGCGCGGCCAACGCCGGTCGGCGCGCGGTATTCGCCGAAAGCCTCCCGCAGCGTCCACCCCCATTCGCCGGTTGTGACACCCGCTTTTGCGCATGCGATCGAGGCCGGCATGATGTTGCTGCCGCTAGTGGCGGCGCGTTTGAGGTCCTTCAGCGCAGCGGCGACCGCAGTATTGTCGCGCGCTTCGCGCCAGGCTTTTAGCCGCTCGGTCTGCCCGAACTCGGCTTCCTCGGATACGGTGAGAATGGCGTCCGCCGCTGCGGCCAGCGGCGATGGTTCGCTTTCAAGATATTTATTCACGCCGACGACAACTTTATCGCCGCGCTCAATGGCTTCGAGCCGCGCCGTGTTCGACTCGACAAGCTGCTGCTTCATGTAGCCGGTGTCGACGGCGGCGACTGCGCCGCCCATTTCCGCGATCCGCTTGAGCTCCTCGCGTGCCTGCTGTTTCAGTTCTTCGACCTTGCGCGTGATTTCGCTGGAGCCGTCGAAGATATCACCGTAGTCGAGCAGATCGGTCTCATAGGCGAGAATCTGCTGCATGCGCAGCGACCACTGCTGATCCCATGGGCGTGGCAGCCCAAGTGCTTCGTTCCATGCCGGAAGCTGGACCGCACGCGCGCGCGCGCTTTTCGACAGCGTCACTGCCAGCATTTCGATCAAGATGCGCGCGACGTTGTTTTCCGGCTGCGGTTCGGTCAGCCCGAGCGAGTTTACCTGGACGCCGTAACGGAACAGCCGCTGCTTGGCGTCGGTGATGCCATAGCGTTCGCGCGTGATCTCGTCCCACAACTCGGTAAAGGCGCGCATTTTGCATAGCTCGGTGATAAAGCGCAGGCCGGCGTTGACAAAGAACGAGATACGTCCGACGACCTCACCGAACTTGTCCGGCGGCACCTCGCCCGAGGCCTTCACGGTGTCGAGCACTGCGATCGCGGTGGCGAGTGCAAATGCCAGTTCCTGCACCGGTGTCGCGCCGGCTTCCTGCAGGTGATACGAGCAGACGTTGATCGGATTCCATTTCGGAATTTCCTTGGTCGTGAACAGGATCACGTCCTTGATCAACCGCATCGACGGCGCCGGCGGAAAGACGTAGGTGCCACGCGACAGGTATTCCTTGATGATGTCGTTTTGCAGCGTGCCCTGCAGGCTTGCGCGCGGCGCGCCCTGTTCGTCGGCAACCGCGATGTACAACGCCATCAGCCACGCGGCGGTGGCGTTGATGGTCATCGAGGTGTTCATTGTATCGAGAGGGATGCCGTCGAACAGCGCGCGCATGTCGCCGAGATGGCAGATGGGCACGCCGACCTTGCCGACCTCGCCCTTGGCGAGCACGTGGTCGGAGTCGTAGCCGGTCTGGGTTGGCAGATCGAAGGCGACCGACAGGCCGGTCTGACCTTTCGCCAGATTTTTCCGGTATAGCGCGTTGGAATCCGCCGCCGTCGAATGACCGGCATAGGTGCGGAAAATCCAGGGCTTATCGCGTGTTGGGCTCTCGCGTGTCATGGCCGCCGTCAGGCTTGAGGCGGCAAAGTGCCGCCTTTCTTGCTGCATCGCAATATGAATCTTTTCAGGCTTTGCGTTAGCGGTCGCAACCGCTATCGGCGGCGGACGTGCACGACGGCAACGTCGTCGGAATAGAAACGTTGCCAGCCGGGCGACCGGTCGAGCAGTGCGGCCGCCGGCGCCGTCGGCGCCAACAGGGTTGCGCCGATGCGGTACTCGTCAAGGAGGCGATAGAAGTCCGGAATGTTGCGCAGGTTCAGCGCCTGGTCGTAGCGAAGCATATAGGCGTCGCCATATAGTTCCCCGCGCCCGTCAATGAAAGGCGCGACGCCGACGAAGTCGAGATAGCCGCCGAAATTGTAGTCATTGAGAATTGCGCCGTGCTTTACGCCGCCAAGCGCATGCACCGCGTTGGCTGGTGTAATTTTTGCCGGCGGAGCCACATCATTACGGAATGCCGACAGTGCGGTGACGACGAGCATCATTGACGCGAGTACGGCCGGAATTAGAGGACCGGGCCGCAGCACCGCTGCAGCGCGTCCTGCGGAGAGTTCAGTGAACTGCTTTGCGAGCGGCCGCGCCAGAAATATGGGCGCCAGCATCCCCAGCAGATCCGCGTGCCGGACGTGCGACAGGCTCAGGTGCAGGACGCCAAGCAGCATGAGAATTCTGAAAAGCGGCAGCTTGACGCCGCGATAAAGCGCCAGGCCCAACCCGCCCAACATAATGATCTCGAAGCTGCCGATATGGCTGAAGTCCTGCGGCCGCCATTCGGTGATCGTTGCGAGCGCCGAGCCGAGCGCCACGGTGCGGAAGGTCACCAGGATCATCTCGGGGCCATACGGATTGAGGCAGGCCGCGGCCAAGGCGAGCACGCCAAACGATCCCCACTGGTGAATGACGTTCATTCGCTCGGCAGGCTTGGCGCGGAACAGCGCTTCAGCGCCCGCTGCACCGATCATGGCGAGGCCGAAGGTGAAGCTGCCATGCAGGTTCGCCCACAGCGTCATCAACGGCAGCAGGAACCACGACGGCGCCGTACGCGTGTCGACCGAGCGGATCAACGCCGCAATCCATGCGACGAGCAATGGAAGTGCGAGGATGTGCGGCCGCGCCAGAATATGGGGAGCCGTGAGAGGCAAAGCGACAAGGACGGCGAATAGCGCGGCGGTCGGCCGCAACTCGCGCAGCAGGAAGCGTGTCAGCAGACCAAATGCCGTTGCGACGGCAGCCGATGCGACTGCCACCATGCCCATCCAGCCGCCGGCGGCATAGGCCAGTGCGAATACAACTTCGGAGAGCCATTCGAAGGCGAGCCAGTGCGTTCCGCGGAAGTTGGCGGAAAACGGGTCGACCGTCGGCACGGCGCCGTGATCGAGGATCCAGCGGCCGAGGGCGAGGTGTGAGTAGGTGTCGGGGTCGCCAAGCAGTTGTGGCGCTACTGCGATCACCAGAACGTAGATGCCCGCGGCGACAAGCCACGGCATCGCGGCCCGGAGATCCTCGATTCGTTCGGTTCGGCGAATGGTCTGCTCGGTCA
Source organism: Pseudolabrys sp. (assembly GCA_035708425.1). Taxonomy (GTDB): domain Bacteria; phylum Pseudomonadota; class Alphaproteobacteria; order Rhizobiales; family Xanthobacteraceae; genus Pseudolabrys. Next base: position 7,167 of record DASSSM010000276.1, on the reverse strand, counting down.
TTCCCGCGCTCTGAGCGATCCGGGCACGCTACGGGTGTCGAATTGCAAAAGCCTTAAAGCGCTTGGCGGCAGAATGATCGTTACGATCGTTTGAATCAAAACAGCTATCTGATTGGGCAATCGGTCCCGAGCCCGATGCCGGACTGGCTCGCGTTCGTTCTAACGGCGCCCCGATTCGCCCTATACCGGGTCCGGAAATAGCCCGCCGCTTCGTAACCATTTGCCGGCGCATCGTTTTTGCGGACGCAAAAGGTATTGTTGCGACGCAACATAATTTGCGCCAGATTGTTATAGGCAGGGAGGATCAGTCGATGCCGGCAGTCGCCAAAGCGCGGGGGGTGGCTCCGCTCAAAGACCTTTACGATATCGGCGAGATTCCGCCGCTCGGGCACGTGCCGGAGAAGATGCACGCATGGGTCATCCGCAAAGAGCGGCACGGACCACCCGACAAGTCGTTCCAGCTTGAGGTGGTGCCGACCTGGCCGATCGGCGACGATGAAGTGCTCGTCTACGTAATGGCGGGCGGCGTGAACTACAACGGCGTTTGGGCCGGCCTCGGCATTCCGATCTCACCGCTCGACGGCCACAAGCATCCATTCCATATCGCCGGCTCCGATGCCTCCGGCGTGGTGTGGGGCGTCGGCACCAAGGTCAAGCGCTGGAAGGTCGGCGACGAAGTTATCGTCCATTGCAATCAGGATGATGGCGACGACGAGGACTGCAACGGCGGCGATCCCTTGCTCTCGCCATCGCAGCGCATCTGGGGCTACGAGACTCCGGACGGATCGTTCGCGCAGTTCTGCCGCGTGCAGTCTCGCCAGCTGATGCCGAAGCCGAACCATCTCTCGTGGGAAGAGTCGGCTTGCTACACGCTTACGCTTGCGACCGCGTATCGGATGCTGTTCGGGCATCCTCCGCACACGCTCAAGCCCGGCGACAACGTTCTGGTGTGGGGCGCCTCCGGCGGCCTCGGCGTATTTGGTGTCCAGCTTGTTGCTGCGTCCGGCGCCAACGCCATCGGGATTGTCTCCGACGAATCGAAGACGGAATACGTTCTCAACCTCGGCGCCAAGGGCGTCGTCAACCGCAAAGATTTCAAGTGCTGGGGACAGATGCCAGCGGTTAATTCGCCGGAATTCGGCGAGTGGACGAAAGAAGCGCGCCGCTTCGGCAAGGCGATCTGGGAAATTACCGGAAAACGTGATGTCGATATCGTCTTCGAGCATCCGGGCGAACAGACATTTCCGGTGTCATGCCTTGTCGTCAAGCGCGGCGGCATGGTCGTCTTCTGTGCAGGAACGACAGGCTATAATCTTACGTTCGATGCACGCTATGTGTGGATGAGGCAGAAGCGCATCCAGGGATCGCATTTCGCGCACCTCAAGCAGGCCTCGCAGGCAAACCAGTTCGTGCTCGAGCAGCGCATTGACCCCTGCATGAGCGAAGTCTTCCCGTGGGAGAACATTCCGCTCGCTCACGTGAAGATGTGGAAGAACCAGCATCCGCCCGGCAACATGGCTGTGATGGTGAACGCGCCGCGCACCGGCTTGAGAACTTTTGAGGACGCGCAGGAGGCCGGGCGCTAGTCAGCTTTTTTCCGCGCCTGGGAAATCGTCGAGTTCAATTCTCCGCCGTAGATAAAGATCGACGCGCAGGCGTAAAGGAAAACCAGCGCGATCATTGCCGAAGCGAGCCCGGCGTACATCGATACGTAGGCAAAGGCGTAATTGGCGAGATAGCGGCCAAAGGCGGCGCCGGTGATAAGCCACAACAGCATCGTGGCAATAATTCCCGGTGCAATCTCACCGAGCGATCGCCGGCCTGCCGGCAGCCATAGATGCACGATCATCAGGGCAATTACGAGCACCGCCGCCGCCGTCGAATAGCGCGCAAACGTGATCCGGTCGGCAAAGGGCTCGAGCGCCGGCACATATTGAATCAGTTTTGCGAGGATCAACGGCGCCAGCACGACGAGGAATGAAAACGCCAGGATCGCGACTGCGCCGATCAGAACGTAGATGACGGATTCGATGCGCAGCAGCCACCAGGCGCGCAGCTCTTTCACGCCGTAGGCGCGGTTGAGCCCAATCCGCAGGCTCTCGACGCCGCTCGATGCGAAATAGAGTGCGAAAAGAACACCGAGGGTAAGGATATCACCGCGGGTCGAGGTGAGAACGCCGGTGATATCAAGCGCGATCGGTGCAGCGACTTCCCTGGGCCACGCTTCCAGCAAAAGACGCGCGGCTTCGTCGGCGAGTTCTTTGGAACCCAGAAAAAATCCCGCGAGCGCGGTGACCACGATCAGGAACGGGAACAACGCCATCAACGTCGACAATGCGATATGGCTCGCGATTGCCCAGCCGTCGTCGTCGATGAAGTGCTGAAAGGCGTCGCCCGCAATTCGCACTGTCCGTCTCAATGCGCTCAAAGGATTGCTCCCTACGGCCTTGCGCCTTTCAGATCATCCATCGGCGCTGGCTTTGCAAGGCCGGTATCGGCCTCGCCGCGTGGGGCGGAATCTAGGCAGCCTGCACGTTGGTCAGGAATTGCCGGACCTGGGCCTCGAGGCCTTCGGCTTCGATGGCGACCGCGTCGGCGAGATCCTTGACGTCGGAGGCCGTGGACCGTGCGTCTGTCGTGACGCCTGCTACCCGGCTCATCGCCTCAGCACCGACGCGAGCCTCACCCGAAGCGCGATTGACGCCTTCGGCAATCGAAGCCACAGCGGAATTTTGCTGATCCACGGTGGCTGCCACCATCGTGGCGATCGACGACATTTCGCGGATGATGGAGTCGACTTGCCCGATGGCTTCCGAGGCATCGGTTGCCGCCGACTGAATTGAGCCGATCTGCTCCGCGATTTCCTCTGTCGCCCGGGCGGTCTGGCCCGCAAGCGACTTCACTTCGGCGGCAACGACGGCAAAGCCTTTGCCGGACTCGCCGGCGCGCGCCGCCTCGATCGTTGCGTTTAGCGCGAGCAGATTGGTTTGCCCGGCAATTGCCTGTATGAGCCCGACCACCTCTCCGATGCGGGTGGCCGCGGTGCCGAGCTGCGACATCGTCGTGACGGTGCGTTGCGCTTCGGAGACGGCGCGGCCCGCGACGTCGGTCGATTTCGCGGCCTGCGCGGCAATTTCGCCGATCGAAGCCGCAAGCTCTTCGACCGAGCTAGCGGCTGCCGTGACGTTCTCGGAAGCGGCGGTCACGCGGCTCGTCGCAGTGTCAGCCTCAGAAGAGACAGTATCCGCCGCCTTGTTGAGATCGGACGAGCTCATTTCCAGCTTCATCGACGCGGCGCGAAGCTTGCCCAATGCGCTTTCGACGGAATGCTTGAACTGTGAAATCGTCAACGCGATCACTTCGCTGCGCTGCTCGCGCGCGCGGCCTGCCTCACTCTGCGTCTGCGCCAACCGTTCTCGCTCGATCATGTTGTCGCGGAATACGATGACGGTGCGCGCCATGTCGCCGATCTCGTCGCGAGCGTTGGTCGCCGGTATGCGCGCCGTAGTATCGCCGTCGGCAAGGCGCGCCATGACGCGAGCGAGCCCATTCAACGGCCGTGTGATGCTGCGCCCGATCAGCCAGCTGAAGCCGAGCCCCAGCGCAACCATGGCGATGCCGACATTAATAATGCCGTTGCGCGTGCGGCTTTGCGATTTGGTGAGCTGTTGCCCGGCATTTTCGGCGGTCTTGCGTGCGTAGGCAATAATATCGTCGGCGCGCGGCAGCATGTTCTGGCTGTCGATGTCGATAACGGCATGCAACGGCCGAACTTTGTCGTAGCCCTCGACCCATTTGCCGAATGTTTCGGCATAGATTTTCACCACTTGCTCGAGCGAAGCCTTCATTTCCGGTGTGGCGTTGATCGGCCGGATGATATCGGTGAAGGCCTTATACGCTTGCTGAAATTGCAGGCGTGCGACCTCGCTCTCGGTGACGCGGAAATCGGCCTCGTGGTGCCGCATGTACAGAAGGGTCACCATCAGTTTGTTGGCGTCGGCTTCCGGCAGCCAGGACATGTTGTCATTGATGATGCGCTCCACGCCGTTGCCCGCCACTTGCAGCTGGCGGCGTAGACCTGATGACTCTTCGAAGCCCAGCGTATTCTGCTCCCTCACGAGATTATTGAACGCTTCGCGCAGGGCGTTCAGGTCCCGGTTCATGCCTTTGATGCTTTCGGCGTGGCCCTTGTCGACCGACGCTTCGATAGTGTCGAGATTCCTCAGCGCGACGGCATATGCGTGCTCGAAACTCGCCACCAGATTGTCGCTCGGCTTCATGTTGAAGTCCTTGACGACGATACGCATCGATGCGACCGCGCTCTTGAAGTCGCGGCTCGCATCGGCGAGCGAGGCCGAGCGGGTGAACGTGTCGAAGGTGCGGCCGACGTCACCTTCACCGGAGGTGTAGGTGAAGCCGTTCGCTATAAAGCCCGCGACAGGGATAAGAGCCAACAGCACGATGCGCGTGCGCACCGAGAACGATGCAAGCGTCCGCGTCAACCAATTGAAAGGAAGCAAAAATTGGGTGAGCTGCATGCGGGTTGGATCTGGTCTCGCCAAGGTGGCGCTGCGCAGAGGTAAATATGTAAAGCCGCAATGGTTAATTTTTATAGCAATTCTCCGTAAACGGCAGTCAGGGGGCGCTGGTAACCGCAGGGAATCCCTACGGCTTTGCTTTTGTGCACTGCACGCGTAGTGTCTCCAAGATCGCCATCGCTCAATAATTTGCATGTCCACTGCCGCCAACCGTTCCACCAAAGACCCCGAACTGATTGGGCTAATCAGCGAGGCAACTGCCGTTCTGGCCGCCTTGCTGGCGGATGCGACTGTAAAAGTGCGCGAGCGCGTCTCGTCAAAAGGGCAGGTGGACGGCGCGAGTTTCGATCGCGAGCAAAGGGCAACCCACGGGCTTGCTTGGCTCGCAACCTATGTCGAGGCCGTCCGGCAACTTGCCGCCTACGCCGAGCGTATGAGCAGGGCTGGCAAGCTCGGCGAAACCGAAGACCTCCTGGTCCGCATCGGCCTCGGCGAATATCTCGCACAGGTGTTCGGTGGCATTCCGATGAGCCAGGGCGAAGTCGTCCGTTTAACCGATCTCGGCGTGGCATCCGCGCAGGTCGCGGCGCGCATGACCCCAGTAGTCGAAGGCCTCATGGTCAGCGGCAACAGTGCCGAGCGGCGCGCCCGCCTGATCGCATTGATGCGCACGCATCATGCCGCGACGGTCGGCGCCTGCGGACTCGACGATACCCTCGAATCGATCCGTGAGGAAATGCGCAAGTTCGCCGATACCGAAGTGATCGGGAACGCGCAGAAATGGCACCTCACTAACAGCTACATCCCGCTCGACGTTATCGCGCAGATGTCCGCGCTTGGCGTGTTCGGCCTTACCATTCCTGAAGACTTCGGCGGCATGGGACTCGGCAAGGAATCCATGTGCGTCGTCTCGGAAGAGCTGGCGCGCGGCTACATTGGCGTCGGCTCGCTCGGCACACGCTCGGAAATCGCTGCTGAGCTGATCCTTGGCAGCGGCACCGATGCGCAGAAGCAGAAGTGGCTGCCGAAGATCGCATCCGGTGAGGTGCTGCCAACCGCGGTGTTCACCGAACCAAACACCGGATCCGACCTTGCCTCGATCAAGACGCGCGCCGTGCGTGAGGGCAACGTCTACAAGATTTACGGCAACAAGACCTGGATCACACATCCGGTCCGCGCCGATCTGATGACGCTTCTCGTGCGTACCAATTTCAAAGAGAGCGGCCATCGCGGGCTATCGATGCTGCTTGCCGAAAAGGCGCGCGGCGACGACAAAAATCCCTTTCCGGCGAAAGGCATGAGCGGGACCGAGATCGAGGTACTCGGCTATCGCGGCATGAAGGAATACGAAATTGCCTTCGACGGCTTCGAGGTGAAGGCCGAGAATTTGCTCGGTGGAAGCGAAGGGCTCGGGTTCAAGCAACTGATGCAGACATTCGAGTCCGCCCGCATTCAAACGGCAGCGCGCGCTATCGGCGTCGCTCAGGCGGCGATGGAGCAGGCGCTCGAGTACGCGGAGAGCCGCGCGCAGTTCGGCGGGCCGATCGTCGCCTTCCCGCGCGTGGCCGACAAGATCGTGATGATGGCGGTTGAAATCATGATCGCGCGGCAGCTCACCTACTATGCGGCGCGTGAGAAGGATTCCGGGCGCCGCTGCGATCTCGAGGCCGGCATGGCGAAATTGCTCGCGGCGCGAGTCGCCTGGGCGGCTGCCGACAATGCAGTGCAGGTGCATGGTGGCAACGGCTTTGCCCTCGAATTTCCGGTCTCGCGCATCCTGTGCGATGCGCGCATCCTCAATATCTTCGAGGGCGCTGCCGAAATCCAGGCGCAGGTCATTGCCCGGCGACTGCTCGACGGCACGAACTAATGCGCTTTTTGGCAACAAATCCGATTTTGGGACGTTTGATTCAGAACAAAATGTAGGCCGTGCAACGTAGTAATAATAGATAAATTTGGAGGTCTGCCAATGTCCGATTTATTGATACGTCACGGCGAGTGGGTTGTTGTCTGCGATGGTGCGAAAGCCCTGATTCTCGAAAACGCGGGCGATACCAAATTTCCCAACCTCAAGACCATAAAGGTTCTGGAGCAGAAGGACTTGCCGACACGCACGCTCGGCAGCGACGCGCCGGGCCGCACCAACAGCTCGATCGGCAACATCAAAAGTGCTGTGGAGCAGACCGACTGGCACGACCAATCGGAGCGGAACTTCCTTGTACAGCTGGCGCAGCAACTCGACAGCGCCGTTGCTTCGGGCAAGACCAAATCCCTGATCATGGTGGCGCCGCCCCGCGCCCTGGGCATGATCCGTCCGGCTTATTCGCACGCGCTGAAAGGCGCCGTGCGCGCGGAGGTCGACAAGGATTTTGTCAAAATGCCGGTGCACGAGATCGAGAGGCATCTGACCGGCGCCTAACCAACAAAAAACCGCAGTCCCCGAATGTGACTAGCCCGCCGCCGCGGCGATGATATGGTTCGCGCGATTCCGGGGAAGGGCCGTCGATGGCGAAATTCAACAGGTGTCTGCGCCGAAGCGGTGCATGCGCCATTATTGCGCTGCTCGTTGCGGCTGCGTATGCCCAGACGCCGCGGCAGCCGGGTCCGCCGCCTTCGAGCGTCGGCCCGG
>DASSSM010000275.1:0-5143 GCA_035708425.1 Pseudolabrys sp. | reverse complement strand
CGCCGGCGGGCGCGGCGTCGTCTGCGCGGGAGATATTCTGACCATCGCCCAGGACCGGAAATGGTTTTCCTTCATGCGCAGCTATCCGAATTTTCTTCCGCTGTCGAAGCGCGAGGTCGAGCACATCGGCAAGGCCATGGCGCCGTACAAGTTCGACGTCGTTTACGGACACTATTTCGACCGTGTCATCGCAAAAGACGCAAAAAGCGTGCTGGAAAAATCAGTCGCGCGCTACATTGCGGCGATCGAGGGTACGCGCGGATATTGAGAGCGGCACAGTGCGCGTGTTCCCGGCAATGACCAGCCACGCGGATCACCAAAACCTCTGAAGTCGCTGCAAAAACTATCCGGCCGCGCGACCGCCGGGTGGGAGTTCGGCGGTTCCGCGCGGCCGGGTGAGTGACGCTCCGTGAGGCGCGCCTTTACAGCCACATGTTCGAGCAAATTGTCGCGGTAGGTCGCGATCTGCCCGTAGCATGACCGTGCGCCCCGCGGATGAATGCTGACTTAATTTCGAATTCGCAAATAATTCTAGTTCGGAATTTGGCCGCCATTCATGCCGCAGCCAGATACCGGAAACGATCAACTTCTCGCGACCAGCGTGACGGCGGCAAAATGCTTAGCCGCGCGCGCATGCGCGCAAATATTGCATCGAATTTTTCGCAAGAACGGCGAAAATTCGCGGCCCCGTCATTCGCCTTCTTTGTCGCCTTTGCCGCCGAGTTGCTTGAGCTTGGCGAATACGGCGCTGACGTCCATCTCGCCTGACTTTTTATCCGTTTCCGCAGCCGCAGCCACTTCGGCTTCCTTGCGCGCCGTGGTTTCGGCTGCCGGCAGCAGCGTCGCGCCGGTGTCGACCGGTGTGGGCTTTTCCTTGTTGGCCCGCGACACTTCGAGATCGAGGTCGATCTGCGACGCAAGGCCGAGCGTCACGGGATCCATCGGCGCCAGATTGGCCGAATTCCAGTGCGTACGGTCGCGAATCGACGCGATCGTCGACTTGGTCGTGCCGACAAGGCGCATGATCGCGCTGTCCTTGAGCTCCGGATGGTTGCGCACCAACCACAGGATGGCATTCGGGCGGTCCTGGCGGCGCGAAACGGGGGTGTAACGCGGACCCTTCTTGCCGCGATCCGGCGGGGGAACCGCGACCTTCGGGTCGGTCAGCTTGAGGCGCGCGTCCGGGTTTTTCTCGGCGTCCGCAATCTGCTCGCGGGTCAATTGGCCGGTCACGATCGGGTCCAGGCCCTTAATTCCCTGCGCGGCGTCGCCATCCGCAATGGCCTTTACCTCCAGCGGGTGCAGCTTGCAGAATTCGGCGATCTGGTCGAACGACAGCGCGGTGTTGTCCAGAAGCCAGACGGCGGTCGCCTTAGGCATCAATGGTGCTGCGGTCGCCATGGCAAAATCTCCTCTACGCTTCGCCCGCCCTCCGGGCGAAGCACCAGATCATCGATGATGATCGGAAAGTGGCCGGAATATAAGGGGAGAGGCCCCGTCATGCAACCGTTCCGCTTGACAGGGGAGGCCCGCGCACCCCATGTCGGGGGTTGAAATGCGCGCAGAAAATGCGCTGTTTCGAGGAGTTGTATGTCAGCAAACCTGCCAAAACCCGCTCTGAAGGTCTTTCTCTGCTCACCGCGCGGGTTCTGCGCCGGCGTTGTGCGTGCGATTGAATCGGTTGAGCGGGCCCTCACGATCTATGGGGCGCCGGTCTATGTGCGGCACGAGATCGTGCACAACAAGTATGTCGTCGACAGCCTGCGCAAGAAGGGTGCGATTTTCGTCGAGGAGCTTAGCGAGATTCCCGACGATAACGTGCCGGTGATTTTCTCCGCGCATGGAGTTCCACGCTCGGTTCCGGAAGAAGCCTCGCGGCGCAATCTGATCTCGCTCGATGCGACCTGTCCGCTCGTGACAAAGGTTCACCGTGAGGCGGAGATCCATTACCGTCGCGGCCGCGAAATCCTGCTCATCGGGCATGCGGGCCATCCGGAAGTCGTCGGCACCATGGGCCAGCTCCCGGCCGGAAGCATCACCTTGGTGCAGACAACCGACGACATCGACCGGTATACGCCGCGCGACGAAAGCAAGCTCGCTTATGTGACCCAGACCACGCTGTCGGTCGACGACACCGCCGAGATGGTCGAGCACCTCAAGAAGCGGTTTCCGAACATCGTCGGCCCTCACAAGGAAGACATCTGCTATGCGACCACGAATCGCCAGGACGCGGTCAAGCGCGTGGCGCCGGTTGTGGACGCGATGATCGTCGTCGGCGCGCCGAATTCGTCAAATTCGCAAAGGTTGAAAGAGGTAGCCGAGCGTTCTGGCTGCCCGCGTGCAGTTCTGGTGCAGCGCGCGGCCGACCTCAACTGGAGCTATTTCGACGGCGTCAGCAAGATCGGCGTCACGGCGGGCGCTTCCGCGCCGGAAGTCCTGGTTGAGGAAATCCTGGGTGCGCTCTCGGAGCGTTTTGCGATTGAACTCGAGACCGTAACTGCGACCGAGGAGGGAGTGTTCTTTCCGCTGCCCCGCCCGCTGCGGGAGCACGAGCCGGCGGAGTAGCGCTTAAATGGCGGTCTACACCGACGTTGCGGCGGAAGACCTTACCCGCTTTCTCTCAGGTTACGATATCGGCGAACTCCTCTCCTACAAAGGCATCGCGGAGGGCGTCGAGAACTCGAATTTCCTGGTGCACACCGGCGCCGGGAATTTCATTCTCACGCTGTATGAAAAGCGCGTCGCGGAAGGCGACCTGCCGTTTTTTCTGGGCCTGATGGAGCATCTTGCCGCACGCAGCATCACATGCCCGCAACCGGTCAAGAACAAGCAGGGCGGGATGCTCGGCAAGATTGCCGGGCGACCGGCGGCAATCGTGACATTTCTCGACGGGCTCTGGATCCGGCGGCCAAATCCCGGTCACTGCGCCGCGGTCGGCGAAGCACTGGCGCAACTGCATCTTGCGGGCGCGGATTTCAAGCTCAAGCGCGCGAACGCCTTGTCGATCGAAAGCTGGCGTCCGCTGTATGAGCACGCGAAGCCGCGTGGCGACAGCGTGCGCCCCGGCCTTTGTGGCGAAATTGCCAAGGAGCTTGATGCGCTGGAAAAATCATGGCCGCGCCAATTGCCGCAAGGCGTAATCCACGCCGATCTCTTTCCAGACAACGTCTTTTTTCTTGGCACCAAATTGTCGGGCCTGATCGATTTCTATTTCGCCTGCACCGATACGCTCTTTTACGACGTGGCGGTCTGCCTCAACGCCTGGTGCTTCGAGGCGGATCATTCCTACAACGTGACCAAGGGACGCGCGTTGCTGAACGCATATAACAGGGTGCGCGCGCTGTCCGACGCCGAGCGGAGTGCGCTGCCGATTCTCGCGCGTGGCGCCGCCATACGATTTCTTCTCACACGGTTGGTTGATTGGCTCGCGGTGCCCGACGGCGCACTGGTGCGGCCGAAGGATCCGCTCGAATACTACCGCAAACTGCGCTTCCACCAGTCGGTGAAAAGCGTCGAGGATTACGGGCTCTGATGACTGAGCAGCGCGTGACCATTTACACGGATGGTGCCTGCTCGGGCAATCCGGGCCCGGGCGGCTGGGGCGCCATTCTCGCCTTCGGCGATCATGAGAAGGAACTGATGGGCGGCGAGCCGCATACGACGAACAACCGCATGGAATTGATGGCGGCGATTTCTGCGCTGGAAGCGCTGAAGCGGCCATGCACGGTCGATCTTCATACCGACAGTGAATACCTCAAGAGCGGAATCACATCCTGGATTCACGGCTGGAAAAAGAACGGCTGGCGCACGTCGGACAAGAAGCCGGTCAAGAACATCGACCTGTGGAAGCGGCTCGATGAGGCGCTCGGCCATCACAAGGTGCACTGGCACTGGGTCAAAGGCCATGCCGGTCATGCCATGAACGAGCGGGCTGATGAGCTTGCGCGAGAAGGCATTGTCGCCGCGCGCGCAGGCGCGATCGGCGCGATGAAATCCAAATAGTCATTCCGGGGCGCGGGCTTTAGCCCGCGAACCCGGAATCCAGAAATGATTTCGGTGCTTGTATCTGGATTCCGGGTTCCGGCCTTTCGGCCGGCCCCGGAATGACGAATTGGATTCTACAACTGCGCCAGCAGCGCCTGGCCCCCGGAGATCTCGCACTTGCCGGGCGCGTCTTCGATGTTGAGTTTTTTCACCACGCCGTCATCGACCAGCATCGAATAGCGCTTGGAGCGGGTGCCAAGACCGTTGCCTGATCCGTCGAAAGCCATGTCGATCGCCTTGGCAAAGTCGCCGTTACCGTCGGCGAGAAAATCAATCTTTCCCTCGGCGCCGGTCGACTTCTTCCAGGCTTCCATCACGAACACATCGTTCACGCCGGTCACCGCGATGCTGTGAACGCCTTTCGCCTTGATGGCGGCGGCATTGTTCAGAAAGCTAGGGATGTGAAGGTTATTGCAGGTCGGGGTAAAGGCGCCAGGCACGGCAAACAGGGCGACCTTGCGACCTTTGAAAACTTCGTCCGTCGTTTTCCAGACCGGACCCTCGGTCGTCATGACGCGGAACTTCGTATCAGGCAATCGATCACCGACCTTGATAGGCATGGGCATCCTCTCGCGTTGTAAAATAATTTTGGTTTCTTGATTGGGTAATTACGCTCTTGTTGGAGTTTAGTCGAGACGGGTTTTCGTCTCGACCGCGCGGTCGCCGGTGACGATGGTAAATGTCAGATCAAGCTGGCTTTTGGGATCGACGCCAGGCGGCAAGCCATCGAGCTCGAAGCTGAATTGGGCGCGACCGGCGGGCGCCGACGTCACCGGCTTCGGAATGGGCAGCGCCCATTGCGGCGTGGGGCCTTCGACAAATAGCTCAACCGGTTTGCCTGTTGGTGCGCCGAGCTCGACGATGACCGAAGGTTTCGCCCCGGTATTGACCCGCTTTGCGATGAGCCCGAGTTGCGTCGCCGTGACCTGCCTTGGCACGTGCGTCTCGGCCGTCGTCAGCGCCGGATTGTGCTTGCTGTCGCGGGTCACAAGCGTCAGCTCTGCGCGGCCTTCGGCGGGCACGCATAGTTTCTCGCAAACCGCGTAGTCGACCTTCACGCGGAGCCGGACCGGCTTCCCGGCCTGCTGCGGTGAAACGA
>DASSSM010000274.1:0-2774 GCA_035708425.1 Pseudolabrys sp. | reverse complement strand
TGCGGATCAGATAAGGCCGAAGCTCAAGCAGGTTCCGACAGGTACGCGCATGGAAACGATTATCGCAACCGGCGAAGCGGAAATCGGCTTTCAGCAAATCAGTGAATTGATCCGCGCCCCGGGTGTCGACTATGTCGGCCCGCTGCCGCCGGACATTCAGAAAATCACGGTCTACTCGGCCGGCATTCACGCCAACGCAAAACAGCCGGCGGCGGCAAAAGCGCTGGTCGATACCCTCGCCGCCCGCGATGCCGCACCGGTGATCAAGCATCACGGCATGGAGCCGCCCTGATTGGGCTGCAGCGGGGCTAAAGTACCGTGATCCGCGGCCCGGTGCCGTGCTTCATGAGATCGGTGACGGCCCATACCAGCGCGTCCAGACGATCGGGCGATGCCCCCGATGACAGCCCGTTGATGCCGAAGTCGCACATCTGATCCTCGAGCGCCTGCAGCGGCGGATCGACATGCTTGACCTTGCCCTGCTGGTAACGCATCGCCACCGGCTCGGCGCGCAGCCATTTTCCACGCGTCGCATGCACCGTGCGGACCGGTATTGCGGGATCGATCTGCTGCAGCACGGCGCGCACCATGTCGCCGCCCTGGTTGCCTTCGGCGACGACCAGGTCGGCTCCCAGCCGGCTGAACAGCGCCACCACTGCGCTCGCCCAGCCATGCGGCGCGAGTTGGTGAACCGTGGCATCCGCCAGCACATAGATCGTGCCGCTGTCGGCGATTCCGGCCGCCACAATGCCGCAGGCGTCCGAGCCCGGCCGTGACGAGCCCGGCGGATCGACCCCGATCACGAGGCGCAACAGCGACGGCGCCTTTGGCACGCGCACCGCCTCGATGAGGTCCCGCGTCCATAGGGCATCGGTGCGGTCCTCGATGATCTCACCATCGATTTCCTGCCGTCCGAGCCGCGTGCCGGCGTATCTCGCCAGCACCTCATCGAGAAATGCAGGCGACAAATGCGCGGCATTGGCGTGCGTGGACGCGCGCGTGACGGCCGTGCGCGGATCGGCGAGCAGCCGCTTGATCAGCGCGATCGGCCGCGGCGTGGTGGTGATGAGTTGCCGCGGTCGCATACCGTGCCGCAGGCCGAACTGCAGCATGTCGAACGTCGCATCGACGTGGCGCCACTTGGCAAGTTCGTCGCACCACGCCGCATCGAATTGCGGGCCGCGTAGCTGCTCGGGATCTTCCGCCGAAAATGCCAGCCCGACCGCGCCATTCGGCCATTCCAGCCGGCGGCGCGTCGGCGTCCATTGCGGGCGCTCGTGACGTGGAGACACCCGTAAAATACCGGCCGGACCTTCGATCATGACCTCGCGCACGTCGTGCTCGGTCTCTCCGACGAGCGCAATGTTAAGGCAGCATTGGTCAGCGTATGGGCGCGTGCCATGGACCGACGCCCGCACCCATTCCGCGCCCAGCCTCGTCTTGCCGGCGCCGCGCCCGCCCAGCATCAGCCACGTCGTCCACGGCCGCCCGCCATTGGCAAAGGGCGGCGGCTCCTGGTGACGATGGGCGAAACTGGGAAAGTCAGCCTCGAGCGGAAGGAGAAGGCTGAGAAGATGCGGGTCGTTCACCATCTCCCTCGTCAGCCCGGCTCGCGACGAATGCTTCAATGCGGCGCGCAAGTTCGTTACGGAATTCATCGATATCGGCTGGAACGTCATAGTCGGATCCATTGGCGGGAACGGCGCATTGCAGGCGCTGCAGCTTTTGCAGCGTGTCGGTGAGCGTGGACAAAGTGCGGGCCGTGCGTTCGGCGGAAACGCGGCTCTGCGGTTCGTTCTTCAGGCGGTCCCGCAACGACTCGACCACGGTGAGCTCGTTGAGCACCGCACGCCTCAGGCGGGCGACAAGATCGCTTTCAGATTGGCCGCTGGCACCGTCTGGCTGCGCGCGCTCTACCTCGGGACCGGATTGCGCAGTTTCCCGCCGACGTTCGAGTCTTTCGGTCTCCACCAGAATCCGCGTCGCCGGCGAAACGTCCCGAGGCGGCGGCACGTACCGTTTCCAGTTTCTCCGCTTGGCGACAACGGGAACGGTCCCCTTGTGAATACCGAGCTCGAAGGCAATGTCGGCCATGGAAGCATCGGTTTCTTCGAAGAGATACCGCCCGCGGGCTTCGAGCTCCGGCGAGAACTTGCACCGCCGTGCCTCGACCGCTTTTTTGGTCCGTTCGATATTCGCCTTACGGACCTTGTTTGATCGGGATTTTCTTTTCCTGGACTGGCGCGCGGACGCGCGTGCTCGTCTCGCCATAGCGAAAGCTCCGATGTTGTTTTGTGTTGGGAATAGGTCCGCCGGACGCGTTGCGTGGCGCAGCGATGCGAACCTGCCGGGCGTGTAGCCCGGGGAGCGTTACGGTGTCAAGGATTATTTTCCTGTTAGCGCTCAGACAACTAATAACCAGCTATTAGCGAAGACATTCATAGGTCTGTCCATTCCTCGCGACCAAAGTCGAAATAGCGCGCCACTCTTTTCCCGTCCCAGTCATACTGAAGGTGGCGCTCCTGAATTGGAATGCTGACCATGTTTGGCCAAAAGGCCGCTATGCAACGGCCCCCTGCGTGCCGCACGCTGGGGTAAGAAATACCATTGCTTCCAACCTTACGGCGGTCGGCTCCGAAAGGCTGACTGGCTGCATATGAAATTGGATTTAGAAATTCTTTGTTGTTTGGAACAGAGTCCAAATCATCGAATCTATTGGCGACCTTTCCAAGGAGAACGCGCATGTCCTCTCGTCTAGGGGGATCATTTGAGTC
>DASSSM010000273.1:0-2689 GCA_035708425.1 Pseudolabrys sp. | reverse complement strand
CAATCCGATAAAGCCGAGTGCGAAGGCGACGAATTGTCCGATCGAGGCGGCGATTTCGGTCGCGCGCACATAGCCAAAACGGCTCGCCAGCAACGCCCGCAGCACTCGGCCGCCGTCCATCGGGAAGGCGGGAATCATGTTGAACAATGCGAGAAAAAGATTCACCGCCGCAAGGCGGTCAACCAGCGGGATTCCCGTGTTATCGACGGCCGCAGCCGCGCTGGGCTGTATATCCGCACCAAAAATATAAACCAGTACGCCCGCGATCACGACGTTGACCAGCGGCCCTGCGATCGCGATGAGGAACTCCTCCCACGGTTCTTCCGGAATTCGTTCGAGCTGGGCCACCCCGCCGATCGGTAGCAGCGTTACGTAAGGCGTGGGCACGCCGAAGGCGCGGGCAGTAAAAATGTGCCCGAACTCGTGCAGCAGAACGCATAGGAACAGCAGTACCATGAAGGTGAGGCTGTCCCATGCGGTGGCGGCGCCGCCCGAGGCGTAGCTTGCCGCGAAGATCCAGGCGAGAAACAGTAGGAAGGTGAGATGGACGCGGACGACGGTGCCGGCCACTCTGCCGATATTCAGGGACCAGGACATAAGTGCCTCGTATGGTCGGTATCTAGGCCTATGAGGTAGTATCAATACGAAGGTATTGCGAGGCCGCGTGGCCTGAAAGGAGTTAGTTCGAAAATGGGTGACAGCTACGCGAGGGTGAAAGTCGCTGCTGTGCAGGCTGCTTCGATCTTTCTCGACCGTGAAGGTTCGACCGAAAAGGCGTGTCGCTTGATCCGCGAGGCGGGAAAAAACGGCGCGCGCGTGATTGGATTTCCGGAAGGATTCATTCCGGCGCATCCCGTTTGGTATCATCATCACGCGGCCACGGGCGCTGTCGCGAACCGACTCGCGGTCGAGCTGTTTAAGAACGCTGTCGAAATTCCAGGTCCGGAAACCGACGCACTGTGCGCGGCCGCGCGTGCAGCCAATGCCTACGTTGTCGTCGGAGTTTGCGAAAAGCTCCCGCACACGACGGGTACTATGTTCAATACCCAGATCTACATTGGTCCAGACGGCTCACTGATCCGCAAGCATCAGAAGATCATGCCGACAGTCGGCGAGCGTCTCGTGCACACGGGAGGCTATGGTGACACATTCGGTGCCTTTGCCAGCGAATTCGGTCCGATGAGTGCTTTGATATGCGGTGAAAATTCGAATCCGCTCGCCATTTTTGCGTTGATCGCCGAAGGTACGCGCATTCATGTCATGAGCTGGCCGAACCATTTTCCGACCAGCGGCGATCCGTTGCGCAATCGTGTCGCTATCGACTCCCAGGCTTTCGCACAAATGAGCAAAGCGTTCGTAATTTCGGCCTGCGGAACGGTGGATGAGCGCATGATCGAAATGCTGGAGGCCGGTCCATCAGGCGAGAAATTCCTTCGCGATCCGAATTGTTGCGGCGGCTCGCTGATCGTCGATCCGTTGAGCCGCATCATTGCCGGGCCGATGGGAGCGGATGAAGGCATCCTCTATGCGGAATGCAATCTAGATCTTGGCATTCAAATGAAGCTTCGGCACGATTTTGCAGGGCACTACAACCGGCCTGACATTTTTCACCTTCACATCAATCGTGCAGCGCCCCAACTTTACTCGGTGCATGGCGTAGGTTCCGCCTTGCCGACTATCGATGCAATGCCGGCACTTCCAGCGCAGGCGCCAAGATTGGAGTCGCCGGAGAACGAAGGCTTGTCTGACGAACCCCGGATGACAGCCGGCGAGTAAGAGCGTCAGAGACAAGAAAAGCGAGGCTCGATCATGAGCAACAAACTTACTGGAGATGCCCGTAAATCAGCGCTGGCCGGACTTAAGGGCTGGTCGGAGACGAACGGCCGCGACGCCATTACAAAGAAATTCGTGTTCAAGGACTTCAACCAGGCCGTCGGCTTCATGACACGCGCGGCGCTGGTCGCGGAAAAAATCGATCACCATCCGGAGTGGTTCAATGTCTATAAGACGGTGGATGTGACCCTTTCCACGCACGATGCCGGCGGCCTGACCGACCGCGATGTGAAGCTTGCCGAAGCCATGGATAAGATTGCCGGATAACCGTGGCCTTGCAGACGCCTAAATGGCCAACCACATAATTGAAACATGGCATACTCATCAGCAGAGGCGACATTCGAGGAGCGCAAGGATGACGCTTTGAGGCGTCAGTTCTGGCGCAAGCTACAAGGCGCTGCTGCGTCGATTCCCTTCGCCGAAGAGTTGCTGACCGCCTACTATTGCACTTTCGACCGCAAGACGCCCACGTCGGTGAAAGCGACGCTAGTCGGCGCCCTTGCCTATTTCGTTTTGCCCATCGATGCCATGCCGGACTTTCTGCCGGTGCTGGGTTTCACCGATGATGCGGCCTTTCTCGCCGCGGCCATCAAGCTGGTGACCGATCACATTCGTCCGGAGCATCGCGACGCGGCGCAACGCGTTCTGGCGGATCTCAAGTAGGGCAGGCCGCAACAAATCACGGCCGCAAGATCACTTTTCCCATCACTTGTCTCGCCGCGAGGGCCTTGAGCGCTGCCGGCCCATCCGCCAGCGGATAGATCGCATGCGTCCACGCACCAGGCCAGCAACTGTTCGGTGTTCGCGCGATGGCCTTGCGGATCGCGGTCCATCCACGAGCCCCAGAATACGCCGA
>DASSSM010000272.1:0-3582 GCA_035708425.1 Pseudolabrys sp. | reverse complement strand
TTTGCACGAGGCCAGGCGAAGCCCACCGACAAGACGCAAGGTTCGGGCACCGGGTCGGGCAGCGAGATGGACGATCTCAAACGTCAGCTCGATGAAATGCAGAAGCGTTTGGACAAGCTCGGCGGTAAGGACTAAGGCGGTGGCCTGTTACCGTGCCGTTTTGGAACGCGGGACCGTCTGAAGGCGTTTCTTAGCGCGACGGTTGTGTGTCTGTATCGGCCGCAATTCGTCAAACCTTGTGAAATGGTGGGAAGCCGAAGGCGCCGTCGCGGTTAATCGCGTGCGGCACGCTGTTTGCACTTTCGAATGCGGATGAGTTTAAGTGTCCTGAATTGAGACGGCAGATGCTTATTGGTGAAGTTAACGGGTCACAATTGCGACGGCCTCATGCGGCGATGAACGCGCCGGAGAATGATGGCGAACCCACGGGATCGGAAAGCCGTGCGCTCGTCGCGCTTGACCCATTGCAAGGCCGTTCTGAAAACACGGCCAGCTATCGTTACGCGCCGTTCGTCGCCCATCTGGTTGCTACAAAAGATCAGCATCCGCAGACGCGGGAACGCCGGCGCGCTGATCCGAACGATGCAGTGGCTGCCTACCGGGCCACGGCCGCCTTGACGGCTTAATAACCGAGCGCGCAGCCGTCCTTGCGCGGCTCCGAGCCCGCAATCAATACGCCGCGATCCCAGTCGATCTTGATCGTCTGCGCGCCGCCCCACGGCGACGTTGCCATGACGACGTCATGGCCGCGCGCTTTCAATCCTTCGATGGTTGCCACCGGCGTGCCGCGTTCGACGTCGGTATTTTCGCCCTCAAAGAAGAACCGTGGCGCATCGATCGCCTGCTGCACATCCATCCTGTAATCGAGCATGTTGAGAATAATCTGGACATGGCCCATCGGCTGATAGTGGGCACCCATCACGCCAAAGCTCATGTCACAGCGGCCGTCACGCATGGCAAGGGCCGGGATGATCGTGTGCATCGGACGCTTGTCCGGGCCAAAAATATTGGGATGATCCTGCTCGAGCGTGAAGCAGGCCCCGCGGTTGGTCAGCATGATGCCCGTCCGCTCCGTGCACACGCCGACACCGAAACTCGAGTAGAGCGAATTGATGAACGAGACCGCCCTACGGTCGCGGTCGACGACCGTTAGATAAACAGTATCGTTGCCCGGCGCCGGTGCGCTCGGCAGCTTGGATCGTTTTTTCGTGTCGATCAGCGACGCAAGCCTTTTGCTAAAGCCTTTATCGAGCAATCTCGCCACAGGCATGCGCATGTGCGCGTCATCGGCAATATGAGTGTCGCGGATCGCGTAGCCGAGCCTGGCCGCTTCGAGCACAAGATGAAACCGATCGGCACCCAAAGGATCAAGCGAGGCCACGTCGAAGTTTTCCAGAATATTGAGCATCACAAGCGCGGTGAGCCCCTGCCCGTTCGGCGGAATTTCCAGTACGTCGAGCCCGCGATAGTTGGTTGAAATCGGCTCGACTGCATCGCCCCGGTGCCGCGAGAAGTCTTCATCCGTGAGAAAGGAACCGCGCGTGGCGAGCGTTTTCGCCATGTCCGCGGCGATGTCGCCCTCGTAGAACGCGCGCGCACCTTTTGCCGCAATGGCCTTGAGCGTTGCGGCAAGGACCGGAAAACGGATCACATCGCCTTCGTTGGGCGCGGCTCCATTGAACAGGTAGTGTTTGGACGCACCGGGATCGGCTTTGAGCTTGCCGACATGTTTCCTCCAGTCAAACGCGACACGCGGTGCCACCGGAAATCCGCCTTCGGCATATTTGATCGCCTGCGACAATGCGCGATCGAGGCCGAAGCGGCCGTGCGTTTTTAGGATTGCTTCCCAGGCATCGACAGCACCTGGGACGGTCACGGCATGAATCGAGTTGCCGATCTCGGTCATTCCTTTGTCGCGCAATGTCTGGTCAGACGCCTTTGCGCCGGCACGCCCGGAGCCGTTATATCCCCACACCGGCTTGCCGGGCTGCGAGACCAGGCAGAAACAATCGCCGCCGATGCCGGTCATGTGCGGCTCGACCACGCATAACACAGCGACCGCCGCCACCGCGGCATCCGCCGCCGTGCCACCCGCACGCAGCGCATCGATGGCGGCAAGCGTCGCGAACGGGTGTGAGGTCGCGGCCATGCCTTCGCAGGCGATAACGGGCGAGCGGCCGGGCAGCTGAAAATCACGACTCATGAAAAACCAGAACGGTAGGAACGATCAGGACGACACGCGCTCTACGCCCTCGACCGTAAGGTCTCGTTGAGCCGAACGCAAAGTTATTGCGAAGCCGCCCAGCACGTCGATGAAGCTTACGACCAGCAGCAGGAAGAACGTCGCGGTGGCGGCTTGCTTGACGAGGATAAACTCGACGATCATGCCGAGAAACAGAATGAGTGACAGCGCGTGATCGACGACGGTGCGGACGCCAATACGCGTCGACTTCATAATTTCGCCGAACAGCAGCAGGATCGCCAGAACGAGAAGCATGTCCCCGGCCGACATCGTCCAATCGGCCCCGGACACCATGTGAACGGTACTCACCGTTCCGGTCCAGGAGACGCCCGGCATCAGAAAGGCGATGATGTTGTAGATGGCGAATGGAACAAGCAGAAGAGGAAAGCCGAGCATGAACATGGCGCAGCTTTCCCCTCCGAACCCGCCCCTCGCGCTATGCCTCGGTCTTGGCCTTCAGGACCTGACGGCCCTTATACATTCCGGTCTTCAGATCGATGTGGTGCGGGCGACGCAGTTCGCCGGAATCCTTGTCCTCGACATAGGCCGGCCGCTTGAGCGCGTCGGCGGAGCGGCGCATGCCGCGGCGCGACGGCGAGGTTTTTCTTTTTGGCACAGCCATGGGACGAAACTCCTGGAAAAGCGCGATCTTTGATTTGAAGCCGGGCTTATAGAGGAAGGCGCGCGCCAAGGCTAGTGTCTTTGCCGCAGGCATGACGCGGCCCCCGGAGCACGCTCGGCGCGGGCAACATAAAGGCCGGCGAGCCGGCGCAGCCCGGGGCCGGGCTGCCGCGCATTTCTTACCGAAGGATTCGGCAACATTGCCGCTAAAAGTGCGGCTTGATAGCGAGAGACATCGTTTGCCGACTTGCCGAATGCGCGCCGCGCGCCGGCCTCAACGCCGAATTCACCATTCGGACCCCACTGCGCGACATTGAGGTAAATCTCAATGATGCGCCGCTTCGGCAATACGAGATCGATCCAGAGCGCTAGCGGAAATTCCAGCGCCTTGCGCAGGTAGCTTCTGCCCTGCCAGAGAAACAGGTTCTTTGCCACCTGCTGGGTGATAGTCGAGCCGCCGCGCATTTCATCGATGTCGTCGGCCTCCGCGATCGCTTCGCGGATCTCAGTGAAATCCACCCCGTGGTGTCTGCAAAAACGCCCGTCCTCCGCGATGATGACTGTAAGCGGCAATGCCGGTGAAATACGGCTGAGCGGAACAGGACGGCGCTCGACCCGGGCCCCAGTCATCCGGCGCCAGAGCATCGCCGTCGAAATCGGGTCGACGACCGCATAAATCGGGGTTAGCGCATAGGGAAGCAGCACGAGTGCCAAAATAG